>JBGTMK010000248.1:0-3383 GCA_041743605.1 Nostoc sp. | reverse complement strand
CCAACTTGGATTTTGCGTTTTTGAGCAACATACACCCGCACTACCATATTGGCTCCGGGAGGTAGCTCATCACCTTGTTCACGAGTAAACAAGCGCACATCAACTACGCGCCCTTTTTCACCGTTGGGAACTCGCAGAGAATTATCCCGCACATCCCGTGCTTTTTCACCGAAAATGGCACGCAACAGTTTTTCTTCTGGTGGTTGGTCAGATTCACCTTTCGGGGTGACTTTTCCTACCAAGATATCACCAGCTTCTACCCATGCCCCAATGCGAATGATTCCCTGTTCATCCAACTGACGCAAGGCATCTTCCCCCACGTTGGGAATTTCTCTGGTGATTTCTTCTGGCCCCAGTTTTGTTTGTCTGGCTTCAATTTCATATTTTTCAATGTGAATTGAGGTGTAGACATCATCCTGCACCAGTCTTTCAGAAATTAAAATTGCATCTTCGTAGTTGTAGCCTTCCCAAGGCATATAGGCAACTACGATATTTTGCCCTAGTGCCAATTCACCGCCTTCGGTGGAGGAACCATCAGCTAGCACCTGACCAGCAACAACTCGTTCACCAATGCGGACGAGGGGTTTCTGGTTCAAACAGGTGTCTTGGTTTGAGCGTTGGTATTTGGAAAGAATGTACTTAATTTCTGGAGTGTTAGGTTTAGGACGCACACGAATTTCTGTGGCATCTACATAAGTGACATCGCCATCTGTACGCGATACAATCACCATCCCGGAGTCTCTTGCTCCTTGCGCTTCTAAACCAGTACCCACCAGAGGACGTTCTGGCTTGAGTAGCGGTACTGCTTGGCGTTGCATATTCGACCCCATTAGCGCTCGGTTAGCGTCATCATGCTCCAAGAAGGGAATCATGCTGGTCGCTACCGATACAATTTGTACGGGAGAGACTGCTACGTAGTCTACCTGTTCTGGTGTTGTGGTGGAAAACTCCTGGCGGTAGCGGACTGGCACTTGCGGCCCAATAATGTGCCCAGTTTCATCTACAGGAATATCCCCAGGAGCAACCCGCAGATCGTCTTCTTCATCGGCTGTCATGTAGGCTGGAGGCAAGTCAAATCTGACCCGACCATTTTCCACTGGTCTAAATGGCGTTTCTAGGAAGCCATAAAGGTTCACCCGCGCATGGGTTGCTAAAGAGCCAATCAATCCAGCATTTGGGCCTTCTGGTGTCTCAATGGGGCAAATTCGTCCATAGTGACTAGGGTGAATATCCCGCACAGCAAACCCAGCGCGTTCGCGGGTTAAACCACCAGGGCCAAGGGCACTCAGACGGCGTTTGTGGGTCAGTTCTGCCAGAGGATTGGTTTGATCCATGAACTGACTTAATTGGCTCGAACCAAAGAATTCTTTAATTGCTGCTACCAATGGTTTGGGGTTCACTAAGGAAGCGGGAGTTAGCACTTCCGCATCGGATACGGTCATCCGTTCCCGAATAATTCTCTCTAGGCGATTTAAACCTACCCGCACTTGGTTTTGTAGCAATTCACCAACGCTTCTCACCCGGCGGTTGCCTAAGTGATCAATGTCGTCTATATTACCAATGTCATATTCCAGGTTGATTAGGTAATCTACGGCTGCCAAGATATCCCCAGCAGTCAAAACGCGCATTGTGTCTGGGACAGAAAGGCGTAATTTTTTGTTGAGTTTGTACCGTCCAACGCGACCAAGGTCATAACGTTTCGGGTCAAAGAAACGAGAATCTAGAAGTTGTTGTCCACCTAATACTGTGGGTGGTTCACCAGGACGCAGTTTCCGGTATAACTCCATCAGGGCTTCTTCTTCAGAGAATTGCCCTTCTTTTTCGATGGTTTTTTGGAAATATTCTGGATGGCGTAAGGCGTCAAATATTTCGTTGTCTGATAAACCTAAAGCTTTGAGGAGTACCTGCGCTGAGAGTTTGCGGGTTTTGTCGATGCGTACCCACACCAAGTCGTTACGGTCTGTTTCAAATTTCAGCCATGCTCCCCGGTTGGGAATTAAGCTAGCTGAATAAGTACGCCGCCCGTTTTTGTCTATTTCTGATTTATAGTAAACTCCTGGCGATCGCACTATTTGGTTGACAATTACCCGCTCGGCTCCGTTAATAATAAACGTGCCGCGATCGGTCATCAAAGGCAAATCACCAATGAATACCTCTTGCTCTTTGATTTCCCCGGTTTCTTTATTAATCAGGCGTGTGGGAACATACATTTGGACAGCATAAGTACTATCCCGTCGTTTGGCTTCTTCGACGCTGTACTTTGGCTCTTTGAGTTTGTAGTTATGACCCAAAAAGTGCAGTTCTAATTTGCCCGTATAATCTGTGATAGGACTAAATGAGTTGAGTTCTTCTATCAGCCCTTCTTCCAAAAACCAGCGAAAACTTGACCGCTGGATTTCAATCAAGTCGGGCAACAGAAAGGCGGGTTCCATATATGTTTCTTTAGTCATGCCTCTACCTTTGTCAACTCTGGTTAAATTTTCCCCTGGACACTGTTTTTTTTGACGCTTCCCACTGCTAGCCAGTGTCCTTAGCTATTTGGGAACTTTTTCTTACACACTTGCTACTTACATCTGTCGGCAAGTGCAGCGATTAAAGCTGGCTGGAATCAGCAATTTGGAAAGGGGGTAATCGTCCCTATTCGGAATTGGGTAATGATTACTAAGGACTGAAGATTGTGGAAGCAAGAAGCAAGGGAGGATTTGCTGAAAGTCTTTCCACTCTCCACCCAATGCTCCATACCCAATCTCCATTTCAATAAGAAGAATATACAATTGAGATATTCCTGATTTTGATTTACTTTCCTCACTTCCCCTCCAATAAGCGCGTTAATCTGCTTACGTATCTCTACATGGTGTGTCTGAAATCCACCCCGCTATTTATAATCTCAGTGATATCTTAGATATCCTAATACTGAGGGAATGATCCATACCTTGCGGGTTTGAATCAGAATTACTTTATTTTGCTCAATTGTACTCACAAGGCAATTTTGTTTAACGATTTTGAATAGGTTCAGTACACACCAAGCTGATGTTGTGCAAAAATTTAGCTCGATTTTGGTTGGCACGGTTAGTCATCTGTGGAGAGCATCCGCTTGTAGAGATTTGGAGGATGGTCAAGCCATAACACCACGTAAAATTTAGATGAGAACTTTTTAGATTCCTTCCTTTATCATTATGGCGCAAGCAAAATGTTTTTGAGGGGATAATATTAGCATATTTTTGCCCCTCTAGAGTTTTATTTTTTTAACACAACTTAACAAAAGCCACTACGGTACACTTGATATTGACAGACCGAATAGTTCACAGGCATTTCTGGTTGTTTGATGGGCGATCGCCTCTACCGTTTCCTGACGCAGTTTAGCTACTTGCTCGGCTACATAA
>JBGTMK010000247.1:0-15707 GCA_041743605.1 Nostoc sp. | reverse complement strand
TACAGGTTTGGTAAGAAAATCTGTAGAACCAACTACTTTGGCACGAACTCTATCTAAAAGACCATCACTGCCCGTCAATATAATTATTGGTGTGTTGGCAAAGGTAGATATTCGCCGCAACTGAGTGCAAATTTCGTAACCACTAGCAACTGGCATAATCAAATCCAAGAAAATTAGGTCTGGTTTATCCTGAATGAGAGTTGGTAAAGCTTGTACAGCATCTTGAATCTTGACAAACCTCAATCCATTGGAAGTGATAATATCCTCTAGCATTTTACATACTTGAGGACTATCATCAACGCAAGCCACTAGTGGAGCAATCCGCTTCTTTGCTTGTGTGGTGGTAGAGTTATTGTTGGCTTCAGTAATTCCTAAAGGCAAGTCAGGTACTTCTACTAATTCAATGATTCCTTTCAGGATATAGGGAAGCAAGGAACGCGTGAGTGGTAATACACTCTGCTTCATTTTCATGGCTAAATCTCGCAGAGTGAATTTGCCGTTGATTAAATTCACAAAGTTTTTGTAGACAGATGGACTTACCATCTGCTCAAGTTGCTCTGGTCGCCGCAGAATTGGTGCTAAGTCAGGAGAAAAATTTGCTAAACCAGCTTCTGACCAAATTTTCCACGAGTCTTGTATATGCTTTACAGACGTTTCTGCACTCGTGAAACTCATGGGTGTTTCTAAGATAACTTCTTGGCTGCGATTGCAACTTATAGAAGCAAAATTTCCTTGCAGAGCTAGGTCAAATAACAATTCTATTATCGTGTTTTCCGCAATAGACTGAATCTGCTCTCGCTTAATTTTCTGTTTTTTATAAAATATTTCTAGAAGGCGATAATCCCAGTAATCGATTGATAGGTCTTGCAAACGCAACTGCAACTTATCAATATCAATTTGGGGACAATTTTGAGCAATATGTCTACGCCAACGTCGGAAGGGATGAGTTCCCCCTGTTGCCCAAACTATTCGTCCCAGTCGATAGTAAAAAGTCCATTGGCTGCCCTTTGAACTCTTAATATTTAATTTGCCATTGTATTGCAGCTGAGTACAAGTTTTAAATTCATTTACAAGATTATTTGAAATAACTTCCCGGTGGGACATAGTTTGTTCCTTTTGTAAAAAAGCCAACCCTCAAAAAACCCACACTAGCTATATAGTGGTCAGCAGATATGTAAATAAGTGCAAATACATTTGGTATATAGCAGTCTAAATCAAGATTATTAAAAGCAAGGAAGATGAGAAGATAGCAAAACTATGCTAGGAAATAATTTATCTAGCATAGAGTTTTATTGGCAGACTTTAGTTTTCTGCTAATATTTGTGACTTAAGGGGGTTGCCATAGTCCACATAGTGATGTAAACAGTATTGATATATCATTTTAAGAATTCTCGTACTGAATCATATCCGTATAAGTTCTGAATTTTTGTTTAAAAAAGATTAGCAGTCTCTAGAGAGTTCTGTTTTCGTTATTGAAATTGACAATAAATCTTACAAATATTTATTTAAGTTTACTCTTCTTAATTATCCTAATTAATATCAGGTTTTATAGGGAATATTTGTCTTAAAAAAAGGCGTGCTACTAAGAGAAGTAGCAGCCATATTATTATAATTTATCAAACAGAATTCAGGAGTCAGGAGTCAGAATGGGCTAAACGCCCCGCTACCGCTAACAGCAATGTTTTCTGTATGACTGATGGATAAATAACCGGGTTTAATAACCCCCACCAAATCGTAGATTGGGTGGTGCAACAATTCAGTCGCGGGTTTGAATCCCCGACTGATAGCGAACGCATTGCGTCTCATAGAGAAGCGTTAGCGAGTCATACGCTCAAGGATTCGTTTTGCGCGTCGCTATCGAGCGTCTTGATTCTGACTCCTGTTAGCGGATAGCTAAGGTTTAGCCCATTCTGACTTCTGAATTCTTCTTCAATTAGAAAAACTTTTCAAGATTGCTTATGGTTTTGATAGCTGACAACAGCTTCCCTGAGATTACTTTGGTGTTCTGAAAGAAGCCGATCACCTTCGTCTTTTTCTAAACCAGTCCAGTGCATTAATAGCGCTAGCTTCACCCATTTACCACTGCGTTCTAGTAAAAAACCAGCAGCTTCCCGACTTAAACCTGTGAGGTCTTGCAAAATTCGCAAAGCGCGATCGCGTAACTTTTGATTTGTTACCGCTACATCCACCATCCGATTGCCATAAACTTTGCCTAGTTTGACCATTACCCCGGTAGAAAGAATATTTAAAGCTAACTTTGTAGCTGTACCAGCTTTCAGACGAGTTGAGCCAGCAATGATTTCTGGCCCTGTCAATAGCCGAATGTCAATATCGGCATCAAAGCTAACTTGTTCAGCCGGAACACAGGCGATAAAAATAGTAATGGCTCCTCGCTTACGAGCAGCATGAAGCGCACCGTGGACATAAGGCGTTGTCCCACCAGCGGTAATGCCGACTACGACATCTAACTGGGTAATATGTCGCCCAGCGATCGCAGCCTCACCATCTTCGATACTGTCTTCTAAATCTTCGGAACTACGTACTAGCGCCCCAGCACCACCAGCAATAATCCCCTGTACCAACTCTGGGGGTGTACAAAAAGTAGGTGGACACTCAGCAGCATCTAACACCCCTAACCTGCCACTTGTCCCCGCACCGATATAGAATAGGCGTCCTCCGTGGCGCAAACGCTCTGCGGTACGCTCAATTGCTTCAGCCAACGGAATTTTCGCCGCTGCAACTGCTGCGACTGCCTTTTGGTCTTCGTTATTAAACAACTCCACTAATTCCAGAGAACTGAGTTGGTCTAAGTTTAGACTGTTAGGATTTACCAGCTCGGTTAAAAGATGCCCACGTTCCTGCAAGTTTGTCATTTTTCCTCTGTCATTAGTCATTTGTCCTTTGTCATTTGTCCTTTGTCATTTGTCATTAGTCTTTTGTCCTACCCTACAGTAAGCCGCCTATGTCTATTGTCATTAGTCAATTAGCGACCAATGACCAATGACTAATGACTAATGACTAATGACTAATTACAGCAATCCTTCCAATTTGCGACGCATCTTTTCTAGTTCAGAATCAGACAATTCTGGTTCTTCTAGTGGCTGTTGATTGAGAGGGAAGGTGTCTTCAACAGTATCCTTCTTCTGGGCGTCTGCTTGCCAATCAGTTTCTTCGACATTCAGTTCTGGGGGAGTGACAACTAAATTGCTGTTTTCTGGGATGATTTCCCATTCATATCCAGCACTTTCGCAAAATTCCTTGATTTCCTCAGCATCGATCGGCTCTGGTGTCGGTGCGGGAAAATCCTGCGCTTCCAGCATCAGAGCAAAGCGCGTGGCGTCGTCTTCTGACTCGAACATCAGAATTTTATTGCGATTGCCTTCCCGAATCGTGTGAATCCCCTCATTTTCCGTTCGAGCATTAAAAATTAATACAAAGACACGCATTGGTGTAATCATCTGTCTTTTTTAAGGTCTATTCATATTAAAGTTCTAGGTTGTGCCTCAGCGAAAGTCAAAGGAACAATTTTCACTCTATTGAGATCAGATTTTCCTGAAAACCCCAATATTATCAAGCATAAGTATTGGATCAAGCAAATACCGTAACTTAACCAATGAGGTCTTGGGTTTAGTTGGCGTATCCTGGAAATGGCATACTGAATGAATGTGTCAGTTAATGCTTGTGTGTGCCAGCGACATCTGGTAATTAATACAGTGAAAGCAAATGACTAAAACTCCCAATCGAGATATCCTCTCCCCGTCCCCTATCCGCAAGCGTCTGTGGTTGCTGGTGTTGAGTCGGGGTAGCATTACTTTGGGCGGACTTTTACTGTTAGGAGTTATCATCGGTATTTGGCGGTTGTGGACTTTTGTCCAAACAGAATTAACACCTTTGGCACAACAAAGTCTCACGACTACACTCAACCGTCCGGTAAAACTGGGAAGAGTCACACAATTTTCGTTGACGGGAGTGCAGTTTGGGGCTTCAGCTATCCCAGCCACACCCACAGATTCAGATCGGGCCGCAGTCGAAGCTGTAGAGGTGGGTTTTGACCTGCCACAACTAATTTTTAACCGCCACTTAAAGCTAGATGTTACCTTAGTCAATCCAGATATTTACATTGACCAAGATGACCAAGGGCGCTGGGTTTCCACTAATTTAGCGCCGTCAGGTGAAGGCGGCGCAATTAAAACCGATTTGGACAATTTGCGGTTTCGCAATGCCAAGCTGGCGTTGATGCCGCAGGAGAGGGCAGGGGGAGATGAGGGAGCAGGGGGAGCAGGGGGAGCAACATCCCCCTTATCTCCCATAACATTTTCTCAACTGAACGGGTCTGCCCAACTTTTAGCAAATAACCAGTTGATCCGGTTTGAAGTCGGGGGTCAGGCAGATAGTGGTGGTAATATTTCCATTCAGGGTGAGACGCGTTCTAAGGTGCTAGCGGGCAACTTTCAGGTGCGATCGCAAGATTTGCTGGCTGCGGATATTACTCGCCTAATTAAGTTACCAGTGAACTTACTGACTGGTCGAGCCAATGGCGACTTGCTGATTCGGTTGATGCCAGGACAGGATACTTTATTGTATGGCAGTGCGGCTGTGCAAGGGGTAACAATTCAAATCCCCAAAGTCCCGCAACTGTTGAGCAATAGTCAAGGAAATCTCCGCTTTCAGGGAACGGAGTTGCAGTTAGATAATGTTACTACCAACTACGGTAAAATTCCCCTAGTGGCTACGGGAATTATCGACACTCAAGCAGGTTTTAAGTTGGCAGGGCGTGTAAATGCGGTAAGTTTGGCTGATGCCCAAGAGACTCTCAAGGTAACATTACCTGTGCCGATCGCTGGACAAGTACAAGCAGACTTACAGATTACCGGATCAATTAAAGAGCCAATTCTCTCAGGTACAGTTGCCACAATTCAAACTGCCCGGATTGATAAAGTTGATTTTAATAGCATCAGTAGTAAGTTTGAGCTTGTTACTAGTTCCTCTTTAATTACCCTAAAAGATATTCAAGGTAAAGCTAAAGTTGGTGGTGAGATCACGGGCGCTGGTAAAATTCAACTCGGTGAAACCCCGCGACTGGATTTAAATTTTGCTGCCAAGAATGTTCCAGGGGATGCGATCGCAAAAGTTTATGAAACAACACCCGCATTCCAAATCGGCAATGTCTCAGCTACAGCCCAACTAACCGGCGCTCCTACCGATGTCCAAACTGTGGTAAGATTCCAAGCTCCTAACGGAACTTACCCTGGAACTGGCGAAGTTGCGATCGCTCCAAATCGCACTGTCTCTTTCCGTAATGTGGCTCTGAATGTAAGTGGTGGTAAAGTACGGGCAACTGGTAGTTATGCCAATGATCGTTGGCAAGCTGTGGCTGTTGCCTCTGGGGTAAAATTGGAACCCTTTGTAGACAAAAGTCAACTACAAAATGTCTCTTTGGCGGGGGCACAGTTTAATGGTCGTCTCATCCTCTCAGGCAGCACAGCACCATTTGAAATTGCCACGATTCGCAGTGATGGTGCAGGAGTTCAAATTGGTGGCGGCACGGTTGCAGTTTCTAATGTCCAACTACAAGATCAAGGCTTCTCTGCTCAACTTGTAGCTAATGGTGTGCGGCTGGGACGGATATTGAAACAGTCTCCCCCAGCTTTAAATAATCCATTGGCGGGTACGTTCCAAATTGCAGGTAACAGAGATAATTTCAGTTTGAAAACCTTCCGTGGCAGTGGTGAAGGTCGCCTTACTATTGGCGGCGGTACGGTTACAGCCAATAATATCCAAGTGGGTAATGGTGTATATCAGGCGCAAGTTCAGGCTAAGAATGTGCCTGTGCAGCAGTTGGCAACATTACCAAAGCAGTTCCAAGGAGCGTTAACTGGTCAGTTCAACGTAGCGGGTTCTGTTGAGTCGTTTCAACCGCAAACTATTCAAGCCAGCGGTCAGGCGCGGGTCAATGTTGCGGGTGGAACTATTACAGCCAATAATATCCAAGTGGGTAATGGTGTATATCAAGCGCAAGTTCAGGCTAAAAATGTACCTGTGCGGCAATTGGCAGCAGTACCATCACAGTTTGGAGGGACGTTAACTGGTCAAGTAAACGTGGCGGGTTCTGTTGAATCGTTCCAACCACAAACTATCCAAGCTATAGGTCAAGCGCGAGTGGATGTTGCAGGTGGAACTATTACAGCCTCTAATATCCAAGTCGGTAATGGTGTATATCAGGCACAAGTTCAAGCAAATAATGTACCGTTGCAGCAGTTGGCAGCAGTACCCCCGCAGTTCCGGGGAGCCTTAACTGGTCAAGCAAACGTGGCGGGTTCTATTGAATCGTTCCAACCACAAACCATCCAAGCCAGCGGTCAAGGACGCCTGGATGTTGCAGGTGGAACGATCGCAGCTTCTAATATCCAAGTAGCTAATGGTCGCTATCAAGCTGTAGTTGATGCTTCCGGTGTGGAATTAAATCGCTTCAATCAGCAATTGCGGGGTCAATTTGGCGGCCAGTTGCAATTAGCTGGCACGCTAGGATCATCCAAATTAGCTGATGTGCGTGCTGCTGGACAGGTGCAATTATCCCAAGGTATCCCTGGTCTTGAACAACCTCTGACGGCTGCGATCGCTTGGAGTGGTGAAAGGCTGACCATTGAGCGAGCAACTGCTCCCGGTTTAAGTGTTACTGGTAACATATTAGCCAATGCTAAGGGAGCGGGCATACCGGAAATTACTGCATTAAATCTCAACGTCCAAGCGCAGAATTACAACTTAAAACAGTTACCAATCAATCTTCCTAATCAGGTTGCTGTGGCAGGGAGAGTTGATTTTAATGGTCAAATCACTGGTAAGCTGCCCTTGCCAAATGTAGTAGGGCAAATTAATTTACGAGATTTAGTTGTTCAAGATATTGCTTTTGAGCCGTTGTTGACTGGAAACATCGATTCAGCACAGGGACGCGGTTTAAATTTGAACTTGGCAGGAAATAGCGATCGCCTGGTCTTTAATTTAGATGCCAATAATCGCCCGAAATCTTTCTTAGTAAAATGGCAGCAAGCATCAGCTACAGGTAATGTTCAAGGGAATGATTGGGCGCTCAAAGTTGCCAATTTCCCCTTACAAATATTGAATTTGACTCCGCCACCAGTTACTCGACTGGGTACTGGTAAGATAGCTGGATTGTTAACTGGGGATTTGCTGTTTAATCAGCAGACATTGGCAACAACGGGGAATTTAGCGATCGCTGATCCGCAAATTGGTCGAGTTAAAGGCGATCGAATAGCTGCTCAATTCCGCTACGGTGACGGGAAAGCCACGCTCGCCAGTAGCGAATTTGTCAAAGGCAAAAGTAGGTACGCTCTTGTCGGTACTTTTGCCCAAAGCCCTAAAGGGCCTCAACTACAAGGGAAACTGAACGTCAACCAGGGAGAGATCCAAGATGTTTTATCTGTAGCACAGATATTTGATTTACAAAATTTGCCAGGTGGTTCAGCAGAAATCTACGGTACAGCAGCGGATCTAACCACCACCTCCCAAGGAGCGCCAAATCAACCCTTATTAACCCAAATCCAACGGTTTTCTGAAATTGAAGCTTTGGTAGCAGAACAGGAAGAACAGCGACTTAATTCCACTCCCATACCAGATTTGGCAGATTTAAAGGGGACTTTCAACGGGGAAGTGGCTGTAAATACAGCTACAGCCAATGGATTATCAGTAGATTTTAATTTGAATGGACAAAACTTTGCCTGGGGTAAAAAGGAAGAAAAAAATCGTTTTTATACTGCCGACAAAGTGATTGCCGAAGGCAACTTTGAAAATGGTGTTTTGAGTTTGCGACCATTACGAATCCAGTCTGAAAACAGGCTGATTGCCTTCACAGGTAACGTTGGCGGTGATGAACAATCTGGCCAGTTGCGAGTGAATAATTTTCCCGTACAACTATTGAATAATGTTGTCAAACTACCAGTTGGAATCACAGGGAATCTTAACGGTACAGCAGCTTTAGCAGGAAGCATTGCTAATCCCCAAGCTAGAGGGGAATTGCAAATTACAGAAGGAATACTAAATCAGAGCAAAATAGAGTCAGCGATCGCAAGTTTCAGCTATGCCAACGGACGCTTAAATTTTGGTAGTACTGTAGCCGTTGCTGGGCCAAAACCTGTTGATATTACTGGCAGCATCCCTTATAAATTACCTTTTGCCTCCGTCGCACCAGACAGTGAGCAAATCAGTTTGGATATGAAGTTGGAAAACGAGGGATTGGCACTGTTAAACGCATTAACTAATCAAGTGGTATTTGAGAAAGGTGAAGGAGAAATAGACCTCAAGGTGCGTGGAACATTGCAAAAACCCGAAGTAGATGGAATTGCTACTATTAATAATGCTACTTTTTCAGCCCAGGCTTTGCCAGGTAAGCTGAGACGTGTAACAGGTAGAGTACTGTTTAATTTTGACCGCATCTTAGTAGAAAATCTTGAAGGTAGATTTAGCCGTGGGAAGGTAGAAGCTGCTGGGGAAATTCCCATCTTCAACAATGGGAATGCGACTATCAACAATCCCCTGACTGTTAATCTCGATCAGCTGACGTTGAATCTCAAGGCACTTTACCAAGGAGGTGCTAGCGGCAATTTGCAGATTACTGGTTCTGCCCTTAGCCCAGTAATTGGCGGTAAAGTAAACTTATTTGATGGTCAGGTATTGCTGGCGGAATCTACCGACACGACTTCATCTGCAAATGATAGTGGTCTTGGTGTATCACCCACAAAAGAGAATAAGCAGAGTAAAGCTGAAATTGGGAATGGAATGGGAAATGCTATTGCCAGATTTAATAATCTAGATTTAGAACTAGGCAAAAACGTCCAAATTACCCGTCCCCCTATTCTCAACTTCCGCGCCACAGGTAATCTTATAGTTAACGGCTTAATCAATCAGCCAATACCCGATGGCACTATCCAGTTAGAAAAAGGTGGTGTAAATTTATTTACTACCCAATTTAACCTTGCTCGTGGCTATAAACATACCGCAACATTTAGTCCCTCTCAACCCCGCGACCCCGACTTAGATATTCGGCTATTTGCCAAAGTACTAGACGTAACTCAAAGTAATGATTTCAGCCGGATAAATACTACAGGTTTATCATCCTTAGAAAGTGTTCGAGTCGAAGCCACTATCAACGGTTTAGCTAGCAAACTGAATGAAAATTTAGAACTAACAAGTAGTCCGTCACGTAGTCAAACCGAAATTGTTGCTCTTTTAGGAGGTGGATTTATAGACACCCAAGGACGTGCTGACAGTACTTTAGGTCTAATTAACATTGCAGGCTCGGCTGTGTTCAACAATTTTCAGTCAGCTTTTAACCAGATTGGGAGTACCTTTGGCTTAAGTGAACTGCGGATATTTCCTACAGTTATTTCTGAGAATCCCGAAGCTGGAAGAAGCAATTCAACTTTAGAATTAGCAGCAGAGGCTGGGGTTGACATTACTTCTAAAATATCCGTTTCCAGTATAAAAATACTAACAACAAATGACCCCTTCCAATGGGGTGTTAATTACCGCATAAACGACGAATTTCGTGTGCGTGCTTCCACTAACTTAACCGATGATAGTCGTGCAGTAGTGGAGTATCAAACGCGGTTTTAAATAAAAAAGAGTTGAAAGGGCGTAGGCATCGCTTTACCATTATCCAAAGTTCATATCCTTGTTGTTCCCTCTTCTCCTTGCCTCTCAATAGCTTGTCTTAGCAAGCTTGATTTTGTGCAGTTTAAATATCAAATTGTAATATTATCTCCCTCCTGTTGATTAATAACTAATCGCAAAATTGATAACCCTAAAATTATTAAAAATAGCACTAGCCCAATTGTGCAAGCATAGCTAATTTCCAAATTGTTGAAGGCTTGCTCATATAGATAATAAACAATCGTTTTCGAGCTACTGAGTGGCCCCCCTTGAGTCATAATGTATACCTCTTCAAATACTTTGGTTGCAGAAATAGCCGAAATTACCGCCACTAGTGCTAGATACGGTTTCATTAAAGGTATGGTAATATCCCAATGTTTGCTGATCCCATCCGAGCCATCAATTGCAGCGGCTTCGTACACATCGGCGGGAATTGATTGCAACCCAGCTAAATAAATCACCATGTAGTAGCCTAGTCCTTTCCACACGGTGACAGCCATCACGCTGGCAAGAGAAATTGGTACAATACCAAAAATTTTGTCTGGGCTAGTTAGCCAAGGGATACCTTCTGGAAAAATACCTAAAGCTTTAAATAACTGATTAAGTAATCCGTTTTCTGCGTACAGCCATTTCCAAGCTATTCCCGCAACCACCATTGAAATTACCACTGGAGTGTAGTACGCCGATCTAAACCAATTCATCCCCCGCAGTTTTTGGTTTACCAATATTGCCAGTACTAAGGGAGCAATTACTAAAATTGGTACTACACCAACAAGATACAGAAAAGTATTTTCCAAGGTTTTCCAAAAAACTGCATCTTTCCAAAGCTTGAGGAAGTTAGTGAAACCTATCCATATTGGAGGCTGGGCAATATCTTCATAGCTAGTAAAGCTGAGGTAAAACGCTTGCAGTGCAGGCCAAAAAACAGTTAACCCCAAAAGAACCAAAGCGGGTAGTAAAAATAAATAAGGAGTTAGTCTCTGTTTGATGAATATCCAATTTTTAGGCATCAATTGATTCATATAAATTCTAAGAGTTGTTTTCACTTTGTCAGAATCCTTAAGAAAAAGAATTTGGGGATGTGAGTAGATTTAAGCTTCAATATTTTAAGAGCATATATTTATGTAGCGCTTCGCGCTTGCCATTGGCATCGCTAATTAATAACTCGGAGATCAACTGCAATGGAAACTCAGCACAACTCGTCGTCAATTGAACATCAAAATGTCCCAATAAACCACCGTGGGCTACATGAATTTTTATATAGTTCCGATAACGAACACACCGCCATTGAGGTGAGTATAACCCCTGAACTGGCAAACGATGGTACTGAAATCATTGACCTTGAGACTTGGAGTACATCTGCTCAGAATGCTAAAATCGCAGGTGTTTACGCAGTATTGGACGCAGAAAGCTGTACGCAACACATTGGCTATTCTCGGAATGTATTGCTTTCTCTAAACGGTCATGTCACTAAAAATGGTAAGCAAAAGTGTGCTTTTGTCCGCGTGCAAGCATTCAAATTCCCCAAGCGTCAAGAAATGGAAGATTTGCGAGATGCGTGGATAGCAAAACTCGAAAGTACGCCACCTGGGAACGCAACTGATAGCGAAATGTGGGCTAGCACGGTAGGTGAAGCTGCAAAAGCGGTAATGTCAGAGGCGGAACGCCAAGCCTATGAGGAGAAAAAGCTAAAATTGCGGAAAGCAATGGCGGACACAACTCTCTCTAAAGAGTTAGAAACAATAGATGCCAGTGAAGCCGAACGTCAGCGTCAACTTGAAGCTGCTGTGACAAATGATGACTGGAGTGTAATTATCGACGCACAGACACAAGAAACCAAGTCTTAGGATGAGTGTTAAGCCCTGTGCTTATTTCCCTACTTGGATACCCTCATATCTTTACAGAATAAGTATCCAAGTATTTAGATTTTGCTAGCTTGGCAGATTTTAAACAGCAGAAATGGCACAAACCTGTAATCCGACAGGCGTGTGAATTATCACAGATTCCACACCAAATACTTGTGCGATCGCATTTGGTGTCAGAACTTCTTCAGGTGTACCAACTTTCCAAAGATGACCCTGTTTTAATAATCCAATACGGGAACTATACCGTGCTGCCAAATTCAGTTCGTGTAAAACTGTAATAATAGTTAATTCCTGCTGCTGATTCAGTTCTTTGAGCAGTTCCAATAGTTGCAACTGATAGTTTATATCTAAAAAAGTTGTCGGTTCATCTAATAGTAAAACTTTTGGCTCTTGCGCTAGTGCTAGAGCTAAAAAAGCCCGTTGTCTTTCACCGCCTGATAGTTGTTCGACTAAGCGATCGCTCAGTTTTTCTAGTTGTGTCTTTTTAATTGCAGTTTCAACTTTGAGCCAATCTTCAGCGTTTAGTTCCCATTGCCACCAAGGTTGATGCGGCGTGCGTCCTAAACTTACTAATTGCCGCACTGTTAACCCAACGGGAACCGTTTGTTGTTGCGGTAATAATGCCAGTTTCTGTGCAACTAGATTTGGGGGTTGAGAGTGAATCGCTCTCCCATCAAGTAGCACCATTCCATATTGTGGCGAGAGAATACGACTCAGCAATTTCAGTAAAGTAGATTTACCTGAGCCATTAGCACCAACTAAACTCAACCATTCTCCTGTTTGCAGAGTAAGGTTAATGTCTTGGACAATTGGTACTGTGGTATAACCGCCTGTGAGATTTTGTAGTACTAGTGGCATTTTCTGAAATTTAACAATCAAAGGTGTAGTAAATACCATTTTGACAACTATTAGCCGCCTTATATTTTTATAAAAGTTAGATGTTCACCAATAGCCATAAAGATGAGAAAAATACCCACCAAAGTTGCAACCACACGAGCCACTGCCCCAAAACGGGATTCACCACTGGTATTTATAAGCCCCATGAGTAAAAAGAATGAGCCAAGAAGTAAGAGAATCATTTCAAAAATAAAGTTACCCATTTTTTTACTATCCTTTGACTAAATAAATATAAAAAACTTGATTAACCGTGCAGGTGATGAAAAACAACGGAATCATTATATGTATATAGCGGTTATTAGTCTAGTGCAGTACAATATGACAGAGCAATTCTACTGATAACTGGTGGCGATGAAAGCCTACTCTCTCGACTTGCGTCAGAAAATTGTTGATGCTTATGCCTGCGGTGACATTTCCCAACGAAAACTGGCGAAAAACTTTGGCGTTACCTTAAGTTTTGTGCAAAATTTACTCAAACGCGATCGTGAATTGGGCACAATAGGCCCCAAGGTGCGGACTGAGCAGACGCCAACAAAATTGAATGCTGAACAGCTAGAAATCCTGCGCCAACTGGTAACAGCACAGCCTGATGCGACGTTAAGCGAATTGCGGGAACGACTTTACGAGAAAACAGAGGTGTTAATTGGGGTGGCCACGGTGAATCGGATGGTTCGCTTTCAACTTCACCTCAATCTCAAAAAAAAAGTCTCCACCCCACGAAAAAAGGCACCTCGGAAGTCCAGTTAGCGCGATTTGAGTACTGGAAACTCTTGAGTGGGATACCTGCAGAAGATCTGATTTTCTTAGATGAATCGGGGGTCAATCTGTCCTTCATCCGCAAATGTGCCCGTGCCTTACCAGGGCAACGAGCCTATGCTCAAAAGCCCAACCGCAAAGGGAAAAATATCTCGGTAATTGGTGCTATTAGCTTAAAAGGACTGCTCATCCAATGGAGTGGTAATGGTTCTATCGATGCCTTGACCTTTGATGCCTTCATCGCTCAAAAGCTCGTACCTCAGCTTTGTCCTGGCGCAGTCGTGATTATGGATAACTGCTCCATCCATAAAAGTGATGAACTTGAAGCGTTGATCATCGCTGCCGGAGCTAGCCTCATTTATCTCCCCCCCTACTCCCCCGATTTTTCACCCATCGAGAACTGTTGGTCGAAGATTAAGAACATTCTCCGTCGCATCGGTGCAAGGACATATCCTGATTTACTAAAGGCATTAGATGCGGCATTCGCAGAAGTGACGATAGAAAATTTAGTGGGTTGGTTTACTCACTGCTGCTACTGTACTTCAGAAGACTGATAATCGCTATATGTACAACTAATCACATAGTTTTTAGACCAAAAATTGTATAAAAACGTAAACATTTGTTTGCACTTAGGTTTTTGATTATTCATCTAACTAACCAGTATTAACATGCTTTTCGTTTAGTAAAAACAAGAAAAGCTGCGCTTAACAGCAGTGAAATTGATTGATAAGTCAATCAATCTCACGTTTGAAATCGTATAGTTTCAGAGCAATAAAATTCCATCAAACTGTAAGCACTTGTCTGAATTTACAGTTTTTGATTATTTATTTCACCAATAATAGCGCACTTTTTATTTAGGTAAAGGAAGAGAAGCTGCGCTTAAACAATGTGAACAAGTAAGCGTTCACAGGAGTTATCCTGCTACTGTAGAAAACAAGTACACGTAGATGGTAGATTAAGAGGCATGAATGAAAACTGCCTCGCCTACGGAATCGAAATTTCCGACTTAGATTGGGAAAAGACTCCAGCCATTGTCAAACAACTGGTGGAGAAAATGGGGCAGCACATCAAGCAATCGGAAAAAGAGTTAACTGACTTAAAAGCCCAGCAGCAAGAGCTTTTAGAAAAAATTAATCGCACCTCGAAAAATTCATCATCTCCGCCCTCATTAGATCCACTCAATGCCGAAAAGCATCCAGGAAAGAAGAAGAGTGGTAAAAAGCGAGGGGGACAGCCAGGACATCAAAGATGGGAAAAATTTCTCTACTTAGAATCGGAATGTGCTGAGGTAATAAACCACAAACCGGAGTTGTGTAGTAGCTGCGGAAGTCATTTAGAGGGCGAAGATGACAACCCAATCAGACATCAGCATATAGAGATACCACCAATCAGACCAATCATCATCGAACATCGATTACATCAACTCGAATGCTTAGAATGTGGTAAAAGTACAAGAGCAAAATTGCCAGTAGATGTAGAGCCAAATTATTATGGAACAAGAGTAGTAGCTCTTGTTGCGGTGTTCAGCGGACTGTATCGCCATAGTCAGAGAATGGTGAAAACAGCAATGGAGGAAATATTTGACATCAGACTGAGCTTGGGAACAATCAATAAACTGAGAATGGAAGCGAGTACTGCTCTAGAGTTGGCAGTAGCAGAAGCGAAAACCTACGTTCAGAATGCGGCGGTGGTAGGAGCCGATGAAACAAGCTTCACTCAAGGAAATATGGATGGATGCAACGCCAAAAAAAGTCAAGCTTGGCTGTGGGTGGCAGTGACACCATTGGTGACATTCTTTCAAATTACACTGACGCGCTGTACATCTGCGGCGCAAGATTTGTTAGGTGAAACCTTTAATGGAATTTTAAACTCAGATCGTTACGGAGCATACAATTGGGTAAGCATTGAACAGCGACAACTGTGTTGGGCGCACCTTACACGTGAGTTTATCAAAATATCCGAGCGCACAGGGGCATCAACAGAAATTGGCACAGCACTTCTGGAACAACAAGAAAAGTTATTTGAGCTTTGGTATCAAGTCAGAGATGGAACTTTAACTCAATGTGATTTTCAACTGGCAGTTGAACCAATTCGTCACTCCCTCAAGTTTACTTTACAACAGGCGGCAGATTATGAGATTGGCTCTCAAGAGAAAACGCCACTGGCAAAAACTGTTCGCACTTGTCGCCAACTGTTAAAGGTTGAACCCGCTTTATGGTTATTTGTCCAGGTTGAAGGCGTGGAACCCACAAATAATGCTGCTGAACGTGCTATTCGTCCGGCTGTAATATGGCGACGCACTAGTTTTGGTTCTCAATCCCAAGCTGGTAGCACTTTTGTGCAAAGAATGTTGACTGTTGTGACTACCCTTAAATCTCAGCGTCGGAATGTTTTGGAGTTTATGACTGCATCTGTGAGTGCTACACGTAAGCGTCAACCAACTCCATCCCTAGTTCCCCTAGTTCCTGCTGCTGATTAAGTAATAAATGCTGCCTATACATTATGTGTCTTCCGAGATGATTT
>JBGTMK010000246.1:0-1750 GCA_041743605.1 Nostoc sp. | reverse complement strand
CTATTTCAGCATCCAGTTGTAATGCTAATTCTGCTTGGATATCAACAACTTCTTCTTGAACTTCCTGAGTTTCCCAAATAGCGGTGATGATAGCAGCTTCTTCTTCAGGAGTCTGGCAATTAGTTAGCTGTTCCCAGAGATGAGCAGCAGTTTGGGAAAGTCCTGCTAAGGATTGTTGAGCGAGTGCTAAATTCATGACTATCACTCCTCACAAGTTTGGTAGTATTCATATTCAGCTTCAATCTGTTCTAAGATAGCTATAGTGCCTGAATCTAAATTAGTATTGAGAGATAAGTTTAAAGTGACCTTTTGTGAAGGTTGAAGATTTTGATTAGCAGCAGTAGTTGAGTCAAGTGAAGTTGTCAGTGTTTGCATAAATGTTGCTTGCTTAATGCTAGAAACCGTGGCGCGATAGCGCGTCTGGAGAGCAACCGCAGCAAGTTTATCTGTCAATGACTACGATTCCAAACCCTCACACAAATACCCTAAAAAGTTTAATTTATTAGTGTTCATTAAGATGTATATTCTTTTATTATTATTGACGTAGATCATCAATAGGTGGATGCCAACCTGCTGTTAACCAAAGTTGACGATAATTTACAATAAACCCATCATCATGGTTTTGATCATTAAAATAAAAACGACTGCAAGTTGCACGACCTATAGGAGTTGTTCCAATGATATTTAACCCATTTTTTGTCCAGATAAAATGCTCTGACCAATTTTGATTTCTCGGATTAAATAATGGAACTTCTGTTTGTGTTTCTGGATCAATCCCAGTTGTAAAATTATACCGCCTTTGATTACAACGATGACAAGCTAAAGCCAAATTATTGAGATCGTCTGATCCTCCTAAAGATTGAGGAATAATGTGATCAATGGTAAAGGGTGTTGCATTTGAGCGTTCTGGAGAGTGACAATATTCACACAAGTATTTTGCCCTTTTACGGACATTTAAGCGAACAAAATTGTTGATAACCACAATTAAGAAGCAAGTTTAGCGTTGATAAAACTGAAGATTTTTTCTAATTCCAATAACCCAGCTAATTCTGCTTGTTCATCTGGATTGAGTAAATTTTCTTTATTTTTTTCTAATAGTTCCTCTAAACGTATTTGTAATTCTTCAGTAAAAGAAAAAGGACGAAACTGATCGGAAAGATTAAGTTTTATTCCATTTGGTAGCCAAGATGAAGGCTGTTTCATTAATTCTTTCATGGGTATCTCCATTAATCGAGGATTTTGGTCATTAGGTTGACTGGGGTTAGATGCTGGAATATTCGGCAATTTACTGAGGAAGGTTCATTGGTTTTTGTCGGTGGGGGAATGATATTATTATGCACTTGGTCAGTGCCTTAAATAAGTTTTTTTGATTACAATTAAGGTTGATACTTGCGAATAAAAAGCGTTAGACGCGAGCAGCCCGATAACTACTAATGTCTACTAGCTACTATCCGGTTATCCTTTATCCACCACTAGCAAGACGGTTTACTAACGCTTATCAAGCACGGGAGCATCTGAAAGCTTCGTTGCAAGGATGCGTTCAATTACCAAATGTAAATGGTACGGCCAAGCAAGGTGTCAGTGAAAAGCAATTTTTTCGCCATTTACTGTGTATTGGACTTTGGACAAAAAGAAAATAGTTCGCGAGTCTCACTCGCGAATAAATGAATGATTAATCTTGTTTATAGTGACGAGCAGAAAAAAAGCATAGCCATCAGACCCCCAACAAATAGTAATATCAACTACAAAG
>JBGTMK010000245.1:0-6079 GCA_041743605.1 Nostoc sp. | reverse complement strand
GATTTGGTGAGTTCTTGAGCAACGTTGAGGATTGATTGCCCATAATCCAGAACTGTTTCTAGGTCAAACAGAGTTCCTTGCGTGGCTATAAGGCTGACCATATCTATTATATGAATACATCACTTTCGCTTTGGCGTAGCCCTTTGACCGAGAAGATTGGAGATTGGAGATTGAATGTTTTTGGTACAAGCCCAGCAGTCAAGTGGGTGGAATAAATCTAAAAGACGCTACGCACAGTCGCTTTCCGCGTCGCTATCGTCAATTCTCTTATCTTCTCGGCAATCTACAATTGTTTGAGCTAAGGACGGGTTAACTATAATTTTTTTGGTACTTTCCAGTTATCTTGCGTGGCTTGGTGGACTGGTGCTTAGTACTAGTTGAGGCGAATTTCTTAGACGTGGACGATTTTGCTTTAGTCCGCTTGGGTTTGGTCGGTTGTACTTTGGCAGGTGGGAGTAGTCGGAGTCTGGGGAAAGGGATTATAGCTGCTGGCGTGGGAACAGAATGGTCAGGGGATTGTAGTTCTAAAGTCCAAGGGTCGGAAATATTCTCAAATGCGATCGCCCTTGGAGTAGGTTGTGATGCTGTTGCGGAAACTGTGGGCTGTTCAATAACTGGTAGTTGCCATCCGAATGGCGGTAAGGGTACAACCCACAAACTATTCATGAAATCGAAAACCATCAGCGCAACAAAGCTCATAACGACTGCTTGGATCGTGAGGGTGAGAGTAGTTTGGATATCCATGATTAATTCCAAATGTTTGTGATTTTTCAATGTGGTGAGGCGTTGCAGTTGGGTTTGAAGCGTGTGTTTGGTCGTTGCAACTCTCACTCTGGCTTTGGCGTAGCCATGAAAATTCCCATTCACAAAACGGGTGATTATGTTTACCCAGACCATTGAAATCTTGTTAGCAAAGGCTAAGATCCAAAAAGTCACTAATTGCAATAAGCAATGGCAAGCAAAGAAATCCAAGTCCGAGAGTACACCGTTAGAGCGCACAAGCGGGAAATTCATACTCGCGTTTTTAACTTCGTATGTAAGCAGTGCGAACAACCCACACAACGAGAAACGTTTGGTGTTCGACCTCTATATTGCGAGAAATGCCGTCCGCCACAAGCACCCAAGCAATCGAAAATAGTCCCTATAGGCAAGAGGAAACCCAGAGCGATGAACTATAAGAGTGGCAAAGGTATTGCTGGGTGATTCTTTGTTTTGAGGTAAGGGCGATAAGCTCTCGCTTAAGTATAAAGGCGATCGCTCTTTTGTTTAATTGAAGTATCAGAGCAAAATGGCACACTTGTTAAGCGTAAATCCCTGGTATTACTGGATGAAAGGGTGTAGGGTGTAGGGAATTAAGAAGATGTTGAACTTTTTGACGCACTCGCATTCAATTGTCTGGAACACGAACCTGCAACCCTACGCCCAACGCACTTCCAGCAAGGACGTTTCACATGAGTCTTCGTGCCATTCGATATGATTGAATTTAAGTGGGATACAGACCCAAGAGGAAATAAAAGCAGTTTAAGCGTAAGCTAAAAATAAAATACTTGGGTGCTATGTCGATTCCAGGAATTTCTGAAGCAATAATCCGCCATAACTCCAATGCTTCATCCTACAGTCGTGGTGAAGAATATTACCGCAGGGGTGCGATCGCCGATCTCAAAAAACGAGGTAATCTGATTCAAGCAGAGGTAGAAGGTGGCGAAATTACACCATATCAAGTCAGTATTCGTTTTGATGCAGGTGGAATTACCTCAGCAAGTTGTACCTGCCCTTATGATTATGATGGTTGGTGCAAACATATTGTTGCCACCTTATTAAGCTGTTCGCGTCAATCAGAGATCGTTAAAGAATGTCCAACACTAGAACAATTATTAAATCGCCTTGATATTCTTCAAACACAGCGATTACTTCAAGAACTGGTGGAAAATAGACCAGAGCTAATTGATGATATTGATGAGTTTGTAAGTTTGATAGATTTGCCAAAACCAAAAACAAAACAGTCTTCTACCCCTCAAAGCAAAATTGACACTTCACATTTTCGTTCTCATGTCAAGCGAATTTTGCGGGATGGATTGAAAGAATTAGAGTATGGTTCAGAAGAAGACCCATTTACAGATGATTTGCTGGCTGTAATTGAGAAAGCGCGAGAGTTAGCAGAAAATGGAGATGGCAATAATGCGATCGCAATTCTCGAAACTATTACCGAAACTTATGCCCAAGAATGGGACGAGTTACTAGATTACGGTGGAGACAGCTATTCCATCGCAGAACCTCTTGATAGCGCGTGGACAGAAGCAATTTTGTGTGCAGAGATGTCTAAAGGAGAAATGGTGGATTTGCAGATGATGTTGGAATCCTGGCAGGATGAAATCAGTGCAGACTTTAGTATGAGTTTAGAAGCATTGCGTCAAGGTTGGGATTACGAACCATTGCAACAAATTATGCAAGGAGATGATAGCGCAGAACTTTGGGAAAATGAACGACCAAGCTTTGCTGATGATTTAGCATTGATTCGCTTGCAAATTCTTGAACGTCAAAATCGTTACACAGAATATTTAAATCTAGCTTTAGCAGAAGAAATGACTTTGCAATACCTGACGCAATTAGCAGCTTTGGGAAGAGTAGAAGAGGCGATGTCCTCGGCTAAAATCCTGATGGAAAGAGCAGAAGAGGGTTTTGCCCTGGCCAAAATATTGCGGGAAGATGGGTATTTGGTTGAAGCATTAGAAATATGCCTTGCTGGTATCAATTTAACAGGTAACTGTTTATATGAATTTGCTACTTGGACAAGTGATTTAGCCCAAGGATTAGAAGATAATGCCACTGCCTTAACTGCCAGCATCATTGCTTTTAAAATCAGACCATCGTTTCGAGACTATGGTAAGATTCAAGACTATGCAGGAGAAACTTGGTTGACGCTCAAACAAGATTTACTGCAAACACTACGAGATCAGCCAGATTGGGGAATAAAAGAAGCTCAAGTAGATATTTTCCTCTATGAAGGATTAATTGATGATGCAATTAAAACAGTAAAAAGAGATACTTACTATGCTTCAGAATTGGTTCATCGAGTCATGGATGCAGCAGTTTCCCATCGTCCAGATTGGGTAATTGATAACGCAAAGCAGAGGGCAGAACCAATTATGGAACAAGGAAAAGCTGACCGTTATGACGCTGCGGTTAATTGGCTAAAAAAAGCAAAAGCTGCCTATCTTCAACTAGGACAAAAAGCTGAATGGTCTGCTTATCGCTCACAACTAGAAGCGGCTCATGGACGTAAACGTAAATTAATGGAATTATTTAAAGAACTGAATTAATAGTATGATTAATTTAGGTAATGATACCACAAAACTGCAAACACAACTCGCCCAGATATACTTCGAGTTACATCCTTCCTTACAAAAAATTATTCAGTTATTTTCGGTAATTTATGCACCGATAGACAAAAATTCCTTCGTAAGTTGTATTAGTAAGACTGGCGCTTTAGATGAAAAGAATAAACCTTGGGGTACTAAAACCCTTAGTCCCCAGATTGATAAATTGTTAAAAATAGGTTTGCTAGTACAGTCAAGTAGACAAGGTACTGAATGTCATCCGTTACTAACAGAAATTGCTACTAGTCATGCTGTACAAACAGGACAGTTTGAAATCTTGGTAACAGCAGTAGAGGAGAAGCTACCAATCCGGACTCACTGGAACAGAGATTCTCGGATATTCTACAGCTTACGCCAGTGCATCAGAGAAATCCGCATTGGTATTTATCGCCAAGACCTTAGTTTTATTAATCAGCAAATCGAAGATTACCAGAAGTACAGTGATAGCGAAGAAAAAATAGTAATAGAAAATATCTTTGAGCAGATATACAATAATCCATTTGATGCAGATTGGTTTAAGACCCTTCCACTTGGATTATATGAAAGTGGCATATCAAGTATCCTCTTCAATTCCGCCTTAAAATTATCTGCTTCTGAAGATGTGTTGACGCTGCTAGAAGAAGAATGCTCTAACAGTGGAAAAAATTGCTCAGATTATCTACATCTGATTTTGGCAGAACAACTGTTGTTACAAGGTTGTACCCAAGAAGCACAAAAAAGCCTGGAGCGCGTATCAAATGAATATCAAAATAATGCTGCTATCTTTTGGGGTTGGTTAAGTTTCCTGCGGGGTGAAAATGAACAAGCGATAAAATATTATACAGATGCCCTGAAAGCGATCAAAAAGGCTACAGGCAAACGCCAAATATATTTCAATACAATTGGGGGCTTATTTTTTATTCTTGCACTTTTAAAAGATGGTTCAGTGCAACGCCTCAAAGAAGCAGAAGAGTACACCAGTTTGATGTCCCGTCAATCAGATCATTGGCTTAGGTTCACTTATGGCAGACTGAAAATGGTACTGCAAGTCCACCAAGGTGATATTACTCAAAAACAATTTGTAGTCAGTGGTCATATTTCTTCCGTGGAAGAAGAAAATAGCTTACAAACATTGTTTTGTTCACTATGCCTTTACTGGATGGATGCCCAGAGTGCTAAAAAACGCTTACCTAATTTACTAGAACCATTGTATCGGCGATCGCTCACCTCTGGTTATCACTGGTTGGCAATGGAAACCGCAGAACTCCTATCTCGACTCAAACCTAGTAGTAACTATAAACAACTTGCAGAGGCACTGCGAGAAGATAGCAATATTCAAACCATCGTAGACTTAATTCGACCCCAAGAAGCTTGGGAAATGTGCCTCAATGCCTTAGCAAATCTTCAAAAAGAACCACAAACACCAGGAAAACCAGAATCTGAACTGCGTTTAGCATGGTTCATAACCTTCTATCCCAGCAGATGTGTCTTGCAACCACGAGAACAAAAAGTTAATGCCAAAGGGGAATGGAGTAAAGGTCGCCCCATAGCCCTCAAGCGTCTAAGCAGTGCATTATCTGAGTTTGATTACATCACACCCCAAGATATGCGGGTATGTAGTTGTATTGAAACATATAATGATGGCTCTTATTACGGCAAAGTTGATTATACTTTCGGTGAAAAAGCCATCTCTGCTTTAATTGGACACCCGTTAGTTTTTTGGGAAGATACACCCACTATCCGTGTAGAAATTGTTAAAGGTGAACCCGAACTACTGGTTAAAAAAGAAAAACTTGGCCGTCTCACCTTGGAATTTTCTCCCAAATTACCAGAATCACAAAATATTCTGCATATCAAAGAAACCCCAACCCGCATCAAAGTCATTGAAATTACTGCCGAACACCGCCGCATCGCGGAGATTATTGGTATAGATAATAAATTAAATGTACCTGCCTTCGCAGAGAAACAAGTTTTAGCAGCAATCAATGCCGTCTCTGGCATCGTCACCGTACATTCTGACATTGGTGGCGGACTCGAAGGTGCAGAAGAAGTACCCGCCCAGACTTTACCCCATATTCACCTCCTACCTGCCAATGTCGGCTTGAAAATCAGCCTTTTGTCGCGTCCCTTTGCCCAAGGTGGCCCCTACTACCGTCCTGGTACAGGTGGTGAAACTGTAATTGCCGAGATTGACGGGAAACGTCTGCAAACCAGACGAAATCTACCCCAAGAGAAACAGCTTGCTAAAGCTGCCATCAAAGCCTGCCCCACCTTGACGCGAGCTGAAGAACAAGATGGTGAATGGGTTATAGCTGACCCAGAGGACTGTTTAGAATTGCTGTTAGAACTGCAAGCGCTGGGAAATAACGTAGTCATAGAATGGCCACAAGGAGAAAAACTGCGTGTTAGCCACAATGCCGATTTGAAAGACTTTAATTTATCAATTCAACGTCAGCAAGACTGGTTTGCGGCAACTGGGGAGTTGAAATTGAATAACGACCTAGTGCTGGATATGCAACAACTACTAGAACTATTAGAGAAAACCCCCAGCCGATTTATTCCCCTTGGTGATGGTCAATTTTTGGCTTTAACTCAAGCTTTTCGGAAACGCCTCGACGAATTGCGGATGTTTTCAGAAAAGCATAGTTCATGTATTCGTTTTCATCCCTTGGCGACGTTAGGGTTAGAAGATTTTGTCGATGAGGTAGGTAAGGTAAAAGCAG
>JBGTMK010000244.1:0-3440 GCA_041743605.1 Nostoc sp. | reverse complement strand
TGTGGGTAAAAGAGTTGAAACCTATGTGGACAGCACTTGTGTGTACACCGTAGCTTGGAAAGGGGGGAAATCAATCTAGTTCCCTCCCCTTTGCAAGGGGAGGGTTAGGGTGGGGTAAAACCTTGGGTTTTTCAGATATTTCAGACTTGTGTGTACACCGTAGCTTTTAGTCCCAAGTCCCCAGTCCCCAGTCCCCAGTCCCCTATTCCTAACTATTTAAGTACGTATATCTTCTAAGACTCTGCTCGTAGGTTTGCAGTAGTCGCTGAGATTCCGCTAGGGTGATGCGTTTTTCTTCTAATGCTTTCTCACAACGCTGGCGAATGTTTTCCACCATATCTTCGGAGTCATACTGGACGTAACTTACCACTTCGCTCATGGTGTCACCTTTTACTATGTGTTCAATTTGGTATCCTTTGGGGGTCAATTGGATGTGAACGGCGTTGGTGTCGCCAAATAGGTTGTGCAAATTGCCCATGATTTCTTGGTAAGCTCCATTCAAGAACATCCCCAAATAA
Organism: Nostoc sp.; assembly: GCA_041743605.1. GTDB lineage: Bacteria > Cyanobacteriota > Cyanobacteriia > Cyanobacteriales > Nostocaceae > Nostoc. Next base: position 2,922 of record JBGTMK010000244.1, on the reverse strand, counting down.
TAGGGTTCTCCTGGCTTGTAGGTATGCAACTCTAAAACCGATTTGACATCGCGCAGGTCAATAAAACGGTCAATTTTACCATCACTGTCGCAGGTTAAGTCTGCTAAAATTCCCCGCCGCGTTGGTTCTTCATCTAAGCGGTGGATTGGCATGATCGGAAATAGCTGATCGATCGCCCAGCAATCTGGTGCCGATTGAAACACTGACATATTAACGTAGTAGATGGAAGCCATGATTTTCTCTAGGTCTTCCAGTTCATCGGGTACGTATTCTTGCTGTCTAGTGATGGTAAGAATTTTTTGGCAACACGCCCAGTAGAGGCGTTCGGCTTTGGCTCGTTCTCTGAGGCGTAAAATTCCTAAGTTGAAGCGGCTGATGGCTTCTTCTTTGAATTGTGCCGCATCGTGGTACAACTCTTGGTAATTCTCTTGGTTGATGGATTGGTAGCTTTCCCAAAGATAATTAATAATTGGGGACTCTCCCTCTTGCGGAGGTTCTGGTGCATCGAGGGGGACATCGCTGGTACTAAGAACATCAAAAATCAGCACTGACTGATGGGAAGCAATCGCTCGTCCACTTTCACTAATCAGTGTTGGTACGGGAATTTCACGTTCAGCACAGGTATCTTTTAACTCTGCCACGATGTCGTTGGCATAGTTCTGCATGTTGTAATTTTTCGATGCATAGAAGTTGGTTTGGGAGCCGTCGTAATCTACGCCCAAGCCACCACCGACATCAAGGTATTTCATATCTGCCCCCAGCATTGCCAATTCCACATAAATGCGGCTGGCTTCTTGGATGGCATCTTTAATCACATTAATGGCAGAGATTTGTGAGCCAATGTGGAAGTGCATCAACTGCAAAGAATCGAGGAGGTTAGCTTCCCGTAACTTGTCAACAGCCTCCATTACTTCAGGCATTGTCAAACCAAATTTAGCGCGATCGCCACTAGAGGTTCCCCAACGTCCCATACCTTGGGTACTGAGTTTAGCGCGAACACCTAATATTGGCTTAATACCTAACTGGCGATTGGCATCAATCACCAAATCAACCTCTTCAATCTGTTCTATGACGATGATTGGTGTTTGCCCTAGTCTTTGGGCTAGCATTGCCGTTTCGATGTATTCTCGGTCTTTGTAGCCGTTGCAAACTAACAATGCTCCTGGTGTATCCAACACAGCCAGAGCAATCATTAATTCTGGCTTGGAACCAGCTTCTAATCCAAATTGATGGGGTTTGCCAAATTTCACCAAATCTTCAATCAAATGCCGCTCTTGGTTGCATTTGACGGGAAAGACGCCACGGTAGACACCAGGGTAATTGTAGCGAGCGATCGCTTTATTAAAACAAGCGTTCAACCGCTCAATCCGGTCTTCCAAAATATCAGAAAAGCGAATCAACATCGGAAGTCCCAAGTTGCGCTGTTTCATGGAGTTGACCAATTCAAACAAGTCGAGAGATCCCCCGCGATCGCCCTTGGGTGACACGGTAACGTGACCAGCAGCGCTAATGGAAAAATAAGGTTGTCCCCATCCTTCAATGCGGTACAAGGCTTCGCTATCCTCAATTTTCCAGGAGCGAGGTAAATCTCCTGTGGTAGGACTAGGTGGTAACAGTTTTTTGTGCTTATGATTTTTCACTTCTTTTTGTCCATTGGACGGTACTTGTACCACCTCGTCAGATGTAGCAGTTGACTCAACACCCATTTCTTCCTAACCTCTGTTTTTCACCCACGAGTTAACAATTTAGCGCATTCATCTAGGAACGTATATGCACCCAAAGATAATTTCTGAGATAAACTCTGATTGGTCAAGAGTCGTATGTCATTAGTTACTGGTCATTAGTCACTAGTCATTTAGTGTAAAACCCTTGGACAAAGGACAAAGGACAAAGGACAATTGACTAGATAAAAACTTTATTAAGCTTTGGGAGATAGCAATGGAGCGCACATTTTTAGCAATTAAGCCTGATGGAGTCCAGCGGGGATTAGTAGGTGAAATTATCCGTCGCTTTGAAACCAAAGGTTTTACTCTAGTTGGTTTAAAGTTCGTGAAAGTTAGTCGGGAATTGGCTGAACAACACTATGATGTTCACCGAGAACGTCCCTTTTTTGGTGGTCTAGTGGAATTTATCACTTCTAGCCCAGTGGTGGCGATGGTATGGGAAGGTGATGGCGTTGTTGCATCTGCCAGAAAGATTATTGGTGCGACGAACCCCTTAACAGCAGAACCGGGAACGATTCGGGGCGATTTTGGACTGAATATTGGTCGCAACTTGATCCACGGTTCTGATGCTCAAGAAACCGCACAACGAGAAATAGCTCTATGGTTTAAGGATGAAGAATTAGTCAGTTGGCAGCCACACCTAACGCCTTGGTTGCGCGAGTAATGGGGAGTTAGGAGTTAAAAGTTAGGAGTTAAAAGTGAGGAGTTAGGAGTTAAAAATTAAAAACTCATAATAACTCCTCACTCCTCCTTCCTCCTCACTTATTTAGATAATTCGCTCTTTTCCGGTTCTACTTGGGGTAATTCAGTGCCAACACGCTTGGAAAATCCCCAGCCTAAAATCAGGAAGATAGCAGTAATCATGATCCATTCTGGGGGAACTAAACTATCGTTGACCACTTTCAACAATAAGCGCAAGCCCACCAAGGCTACAGTTACATAGCCTGCGTCTTCTAGGTTTTCATATTCGTCTAGCCAACGGATAAACAATCCTGCCATGAATCGCAGCGTGATAATACCAATTGTTGCACCCGTTAGCACTAGCCATTTTTCTTGAGAAACTGCGATCGCAGTTGTCACGCTATCCAAAGAAAATGCTAAATCTGTAAATGCAATTACGGGTATCGCTTGCAATAACGAATTAAAACGCGGCCCGTGATGATGATCACCGTTGGCTTCTTCCGAGGTAAAGTGTTGG
>JBGTMK010000243.1:0-9561 GCA_041743605.1 Nostoc sp. | reverse complement strand
ATGAAGGATTGAACTAATCAAATAAACGGAAAATAGAAGTAAAATCAAAAACCCGGTCATTAAGACCGGGTTTTTGAGTGGAAACAATGGGGCTATATTCCCCGAAGGTTAGTTATAGAGGTTCAGTATAATATTGATGCTCTTGATATGTACTACCACCCCATTGTTATCTATTCCGGAAAATTAACTAAGAATTTTTGAGTAGTCTTCCTTTGTCTCCCAAGATACAGCAACTAACTGGTAGCGTCAGCGTGTAGGATAGAGAAATATTAATTTTCCTACTTTTGCTGATGAACAATGGATTTGGTAGCTGGCAAGAATGGCTAACAGTATTCGCTTATCTAGGTTTCACTGTCTTCATTATCTGGCGGGTGTTTACCGCCGAGAAGAATTAAAAAAGCTGCATATCATCTCACCTGGGTCTTTTTGCTCAAAGGGCAAAACAGTCCCATCTTGTTGAACCTTGACTCGTTCACGACAATTGAAAACCTCGGTGGGTCTTTTTACTCCATCTACGCTAACGGCTGCTCTGTATTCCCAATAATTTTTGGCACTTCGGCTAATACTGAGAATGCAAATCTGGTGGCGTAGACCGCTGTAAACATTGTAATTGCGGCATACAGATGCAAAAGCTGGATTTATTACTGAGAAAGGCAGTATCAATAAGAACGCGAATATTATGTATTTCATCCTGCTCATAAAAAATTATCTAATATTATTTGGAAATATTATTAAATTTTTAAACTCTTTTAGTTGAGTCAATTACTTTTCCCAGTTTGATAGACCAGAGATTGTAACTCTCTAGCACACAAAGCATCAGAGCCGCAGCAAAAAAAGCTCACATGCTTTATGTACTATTTTCGGCTAAAGTTTACTAAGCTAAATTGAACCATGCCCAAACACCTCCTCTACTTTGAGGATAAACATCTAGTGCGTCTGTTCATGTACCATACCCTAATACCAATTCGTAATATTCTGCGGGAAGCAACACCTTGTACATCTACGTAATTGAGAAAGTCAGATTATACCTGGCTGAGTTTCCGCCATTTGTATCTGTATGTAGTCTTATTTTGGAGAGTTGACACAACATAATGTGCAAAAAAAGTCAGTCGTAAGGACGATAAAATTGCAACCAAAAACAAATTTTGAGCAACCTTGGATTACACGCTGTTTCGCAGCAGTACTGCTTTTCGGTCAAGTGTGGCTACATTTACTCCAAGGAAAAACTTACTATCGCAAGATTCTGCAACATCTGGTGACTGCTGGGCCAGGTTCTATATCCCCAGTTCTCCTTGTGAGCGTTTTTGCCGGAATGATTTTTACGATTCAGACGGCGAGAGAATTAGTACGATTTGGTGCTGTCAATGCTGTGGGAGGTGCTTTTGCTTTAGCTTTTTGCAGAGAATTGGCTCCAATTTTGACTGCTAGTATTATGGCGGGACAAGTTGGTTCTGCTTTTGCAGCAGAAATAGGTGCAATGCGAGTCACCGAGCAAATTGATGCACTTTATATGCTCAAAACTGATCCTATTGATTATTTAGTGCTTCCTAGAGTAATTGCTTGTTGTTTGATGGTGCCTTTGATGACGATTTTAGCTTTAGTTACAGGCATCATTGGCGGAGTTTTTGCTGCATCACAGTTTTACAAAATTATTCCTGAAACATTTTTAGAATCAGTCAGAACTTTTTTACAACCGTCAGATTTGTTTATTATTTTGCTAAAAGGGTTTATTTTTGGAGTGCTGGTTGCTGTCATTGGCTGTAGTTGGGGTTTAACTACTAGAGGGGGAGCAAAGGAAGTAGGAGAATCGGCAACAAAAGCAGTTGTTACAAGTTGGGTGTCAATTTTTATAATGGATTTTTTCCTCTCTCTAATGCTGTTTGAACAGCCTGCACTTTGAACCTAAGTATTGAAAAACAAGAGAAGAACAAGATTCCCGACTTGTTTAAGAAGTTGGGAATCTGAGCCAAACAGGAAGTTATGGGTAAGTAATACTGATTCTGAAGCGTTGGCGCAGCCCAACCCAGGCATCGCTAGCTTTATCGGTTATATTTCTATCACGTTAGCGGAATTTGGGAATATATTAACTTGTAGATTAGCGCACCCAAAGCTAAACCTCCCAATGAAAAAATAGACGCAGTGTAAAAGGCTAGTCCTTCCCTAAGACCCGCTCTTTGAAAGTCTATCCTGACTAATATAGTCGCTGAAATGATGAGTAAGGTATCAAGAAATACTCGAAACCAGGCAATCATGATAAAGAATAAGAAAGCTGCTAAGACGGCAACGCCGAAAGACCTGGTATTTGATTGAAGCAAAATACTGTAGTAATATGTCATCTTCGGCCAAGGAGCAGTCAACGTTACTAGTAAAAGCAAGATAGCAACTACAGTTGCCACCCAAACAAACAGAGGGGCACGTGTTTCAGATATTACCCAGCCCAAAGTACTGTAACTCAGCAGTACTAGTGCCAGCGATACCCAAGGAACTCTTTGCAAAATTGACATGGGTTTATATTTCTAGTACAGGGTCAAGGTTTTATTCCATAACTCAGTTTAGTAACTCAAGACTTGATTTTGCTTGAGGGCTTGCTGTTTATGATGGCTATCCTCCCTTAACGATATCCCAGAATCAAACGAGTTTTTTACGATGTGAGTATCACTGAGACGAAAAACTAGAAGTTCTTGGAGATGAAATTATGTATATTTTGAGTATATGGCTTAGACTAGTAAGTTTAACATCATATTTCTTATAGCTTCAATCAATAGGCTGTTATGCTGTTCCCAAGAAAGCCAAACAAGTTTGTAGAGAATTGCGGTACAAAGTAGTTAAATATGTTGTTAAACATTTGTAAACTGTTAGCAGCCGAGTAGCCGCGTGTCACATCTTGTTAAGGAATTATCATGAGACAACTTATTATTGCTGAACGCGTATGCCTCATTGGTCATATCGTGTCAAAAGCCTTTGGACTGGTAGGGATGCTACTGGTAGTACCTAATGCCGAAATAATTTTCAACTTATCGCAGGTTGGAGAAACAGCCATACAGTTAAGTATGGCTGGCGGTGGTGTTGTTGATATTATCTTGGGGACAGTGGCTGTCTCTATTTATGCCTACCGAACCTTGGGATTAGGAAATTGGCTAGCATTTATGCTACCTGCTGTATTTATATCTTTGGGGAGTGAATTACTGGGAACTAGCACAGGTTTTCCATTTGGTGATTATAGTTACTTGAGTGGCTTAGGTTATAAGATTGGGGGGCTAGTTCCTTTCACTATTCCTTTATCTTGGTTTTATGTTGGGCTGTCGTCTTACTTAATCGCTAGAACTGGTTTGAAAGTGGCTCAAAAACCTAGTTGGGGACGCCATATTGCTGCTATTGCCGTTGGGGCTTTGCTCTTTACTTGCTGGGACTTTGCTCTTGAGCCGGCTATGAGTCAATCTTCTTTGCCTTTCTGGTATTGGGAACAACCAGGAGCTTTCTTTGGGACACCATACCAGAACTATGCAGGTTGGTTTGGTACTAGCGCACTGTTTATGAGTGTGGCAGGATTATTGTGGAGAAACGCTTCGATTAAATTAGAGCGATCGCAACTCAATCTGCCCCTAGTCGTTTATTTAACTAACTTTGCCTTCGCCGCCGGACTCAGCTTGGCAGCTGGATTCTCTATACCTGTATTGCTTGGTTTATTGCTAGGTGTAACTCCGGCGGTGGCGCTGTGGTTAAGGAGTTCAACCACACCCGCTCAAGTTACTGTTGAACCAGTAAGCAAAGAAGTATCAGTAGCAAAAGTTGAAGTTGCCTTGAAATAAGGCGAGAAATTAGGGAATGGGGAGATGGGGAAAACAAGGGAGACAAGGGAGACAGGGGCAATGCCCCATGCCCCATTCCTAATGACTAATGACTAATGACTAATGACCAATGACCAATGACCAATGACCAATGACTAATGACAACGCTTTGATAGTAGAAAGCGCTATCTCCCTTTTATTCCTACTTATCCAGTTACCAGCAACGGGAATTCTATTTTCACGCCTATTAAAGGGGCCAAGACGCCATCCCCCAATAGAACCCCAACAGCCGACACCGGAACTTTTGGGTAAGGTTAGCATCGTCGTTCCCACACTCAACGAGGCGCTTCGCATTAGCCCTCTGTTGGCTGGTTTAAGTCAGCAAAGCTATGAAGTTCGGGAAATTATGGTTGTAGACAGCAAGTCTAGTGATGGTACCCCCGACTTGGTAAAAGCCTCACAGCAGAAAGATCCGCGCTTTCGCATCATGACAGACGATCCTTTACCCGATGGTTGGGTAGGGCGTCCTTGGGCGTTGCATAACGGTTTTCTATATAGCTCAGAGGCTAGTCAGTGGTTTCTGGGACTAGATGCTGATATCCAACCACATCCTGGTTTAGTTGCTGGTTTGGTGAAGACGGCTGAAGGGCAAGGCTATGACCTCGTTTCCCTTTCACCCCAGTTCATCCTCAAATATCCAGGAGAGTGCTGGCTACAACCTGCTTTGTTGATGACTTTGCTTTACCGATTTGACCCAGCGGGGATTAATACAAATCAGCCAGAACGGGTGATGGCTAATGGGCAGTGCTTTTTGTGTCGTCGCTCCGTTTTAGCTGCTGTGGGTGGTTATAGCAGTGCGAGTGGTTCTTTTTGTGATGATGTTACCTTGGCACGGAATATTGCTATCCAAGGGTATAAAGTGGGCCTTTTAGATGGCGCAAAGGTTTTGAAGGTACGGATGTATGAAGGGGCGATGGAGACGTGGAAGGAATGGGGGCGCAGTCTCGATCTCAAAGATGCAACTTCTCGTTCTCAGTTGTGGGGAGATTTATGGCTACTCACATCTGTTCAAGGTCTACCCCTTTTAATTGTTCTCGCTTATTTGTTGATTTCTCCCCCACTCTCTTACTTGCTACAGACCCGATTAATCGCGTCTCTACCTATCCCCATACTTCTCTTGCTGGGACTGAATTTATGCTTACTGGTGATTCGCTTTGCTATGCTGATAGCGATCGCACCTTCTTATGATCGCACAAACGCTAAAGGCGGCTGGTTATTCTGGCTTTCCCCTTTAGCCGATCCCTTAGCTGTGCTACGAATCTTCTTATCTGCGTTCCGCACCCCGCGCGAGTGGCGAGGACGCAAATATACTGCTGAGTGATGAGTGCTGAATTGTGAATTTTAACCCACATTCCGCAAACATTGAAGCGGATTGAATAATTATGAAATTCTTTTGGTCAATAAGTTCACCGATACAGCCAAACCCGGAGTAGTGAAAGCAATTGCTCTGTATCTACAGGTTTGGTAATGTAGTCAGAGGCTCCAGCTTCGATGCATTTTTCCTTGTCCCCTGGCATAGCTTTCGCAGTTAAAGCAATGATTGGTAATGAGCGAAACTGTTGTTGCTGACGGATGGCGCGGGTGGTTTCGTAACCATCCATTTCCGGCATCATGATATCCATCAAAACTATATTAATCTCAGGATTAGTTTGCAACTTCTCTATGCCATCTCTGCCATTTTCGGCAAACAGCACTTGCATTTGATAACTTTCTAAAAAGCTGGTGAGAGCAAAAATATTTCGCAGATCATCATCTACAATCAAAATTTTCCGATTAGCTAGCACCGGATCAGTTTGATGTAGTTGCTCTAGTATTTGACGCTTTGGTGGGGGCAAATTTGCTTGCACCCGATGTAAAAATAGGGCAGTTTCGTCTAATAACCGCTCTGGCGATCGCACATTTTTAATGATAATTGTTTCTGCTAGTCCCCGCAGTTGGGTTTCTTCTTGTCGGCTGAGTTCTTTACCGGTGTAAACAATTATCGGCAATTTTAACAGCCTGGGTTCAAGCTTTATCTGCTCAATTAGTGCAAACCCGCTCATATCGGGTAGACCAAGATCCAACACCATACAATCAAAGTGGTGCGATCGCAAAATCGAGAGGGCTTCTGCTCCCGTTCCCACTGCTGTACTCTGGACATCACCATTACCGATTAGTTCGATAATACTTTGGGCTTGTACGGGATCATCTTCTACAATCAGGAGATTTTTCACCTGACGCTCAATAAAGCCTTTAATCTCAGTCAATACCTGAGTTAGCGCTTCTGGAGAAACGGGTTTTTGTAGATAGGTAATCGCTCCTAAATGTAATCCCCGTTGCTGTCTTTCATCAACAGATAGTATATGTACTGGTATATGTCTGGTATCTGGCTTATGTTTTAGACGATCCAACACCGTCCAGCCATCCATCTCTGGCATGTGGATATCTAGCATAATCGCATTGGGTTTATACTGTTGTGCGAGTGCTAGACCTTGTTTGCTGTGTAAGGCAACAATGGTTTTAAAACCCTGCTCACGTGACATATCGAGTAAGATGCGGGCGAATTTATCGTCATCCTCAATAATCAGCAAAACGCGATCGCCCGGTTGAATTATTTCCCGATCATCTGGAATTTCGCTAGGGAAGGTAGTAAGTACTTTTGCGGTTGCAGAGGTGTCTAAAGTTGCGGGTCTGTTTTCGACTATTGGGATCTCTTTGATAGTCGATGCTGTGCGGATAGAGGTGGTTAACTCAGGCGATAGTGTGGTGAGAGAATTTTTACCATTCTTTTCCTGTCGCCTGGGCAAGTAAAGGGTGAAGGTGCTTCCCTGTCCTGGTTGGCTGACTAGTTCAATTCTCCCTCCCAACAGTTGAGCCAATTCGCGGCTAATGGACAAACCTAAGCCAGTTCCCCCATATTTCCGGCTGGTTGTGCCATCTGCTTGTTGAAATGCTTCAAAAATAATCTTCTGCTTTTCCAGTGGAATGCCTATACCCGTGTCGCTTACAGCAAAAGCAATCATGGGATTATCAACTTTGGCTGCTTCATCTGCCATGCTAATTTGTAACTTTATGCCTCCCTGTTCTGTAAACTTAAAGGCGTTAGCTAGGAGATTTTTCAGCACTTGTTGCAGACGTTTGGAATCGTTAAAAATTGTCGGGGGTAATTTCTCATCCAGTTCAATAGTAAAACTGAGTTCTTTATTGTGGGCAACTTGTCGGAAAGTCTGCTCTAGAGATGTTTCCAAATCGGCAAAATCAATTTGCTCAATATCGAGCGACATAGTACCCGACTCAATTTTTGCCAAATCTAGAATGTCATTGATCAACTCCAGCAAATCAGTTCCAGCTGAGTAAATAGTCCGGCTGTATTCCACCTGTTTGTCGGTCAAGTTGCTAAGAGAATTATCTGCTAGTAGCCTTGCTAAAATCAACAGGCTATTAAGCGGTGTCCTTAACTCGTGGGACATATTTGCCAGAAATTCCGACTTATATTTGGAAGATAAGGCCAGTTGTTCAGCTTTTTCTTCCAAAGACTGCCTCGCTCTTTCAACTTCCTGGTTTTTGCGGGCAACTTCTCGATTTTGGACTTCTAACAATTCTGCTTTTTCTTCTAATTCCTCATTTAGTTGTTGTAATTCTTCGTTAGACTGCTTAACAAGAAATTGTGATTCTTCTAACTCATGCGCTTGTTCTTCTAGGCGTTGATTGCTTTGCTGTAATTCTTCTTGCTGGGTTTGCAGTTCCTCTGTTAAAGCAACAGATTCTTCAAGTAGTTGTTGGGTTTGCACTTGTGAAGCGATATTATTTAAAAATACACCCAGGTTTTCACTCAATTGCTCTAGAAATATCAGGTGCAACTTGTTAAAAGACCCAAAGGAGGCAAGTTCAATTACGGCATTTACCTGCCCTTCAAACATTATAGGCAAGACAATAATATTTAGCGGTGGAGCTTCTCCCAAGCCGGAACTGATGCGGATATAGTCATTAGGAACTTCCGTGAGCAGGATTCTTTGTTTTTCTAGGGCGCATTGTCCCACCAATCCCTCACCCAAACGAAATTGATTTGCTAGATTTTTCCGCTCTTTATAAGCATAACTACTCAACAACTTCAGTAAAGGCTGGTCGTCTATAGAGTCCATCAAATAAAAAACGCCCTGAGAAGCCCCAACCAGTGGTGCTAAATTCGATAAGATTAGGCGAGATACACTTTCTAGATTTCGCTGCCCTTGGAGCATTTGAGTAAATTCAGCTAAGTTAGACTTTAGCCAATTTTGCTCGTCATTTTTTTGAGTTGTGTTTTGGAGATTAACGATCATCTGGTTGAAGGTGCGCGTCAACACACCAATTTCATCCTGGCGATCGCTATCTGGTAAACTTACCGATAAATCCCCATCCGCCATTTTTTCTGCCAAATCAGAAACTCGTTTCAGCGGTACTGAGATATGTCTGGTCAAGGAAAATCCAATTAAAGCTAAGATTACGGAAAATAAGGGAATACTATAGACAATACTGCCGAGCGTTTGCTGTGCAGCTGCTTGTGCCCTCTCAGAGCGCTGTTTTAGCAATGCACTCTCCTCAGTTTTCATCGCCTGAATAACTTTTTGGATTTGATCCATTAGCCGCTTACCCTCGTCTGTCAGGATAGCTTTTTGGGTAGCTTCTAAACCCTGGCTTTGTCGTAGGTCAATGATATTTTTCATTACAGCCATTCTCTGCGTTAGCAATGGCTGCAAAATATCAAGCCGATTTAGTTGGTTGGGGTTATCTGCTGTTAAATTTTGAAGTTCCTTGATTTTTTTATTTAGTGATTCAATCGCAGCGTTATAAGGTTCTAAATAGCGCTTTTCTCCAGTAATAATATAACCGCGTTGTCCAGTCTCCGCAGTTGTCAGTTGCAAGTTGAGGCCTTCAAGCTGACTTAACACTTCGTAGGTATGGTTTTCTTTACGTGAAGTTTCAATTAGCTCATTGGTACTTTGGTAGGAGATTAGACCAATAGTGGCCAGAGTTGCCAAACTCAGGGCAAAACTTATTCCAATTTTGGTTCCAATCTTCAAACGGTTTAACATTATTCTAAGCAGGTATTCAAATTATTTCTGTTTTTAAGCTATTCTGATGATGTTTTAATTATTCAAAAATTCAAAGCTAATGCTGGCTGGTAAGTATCTAGTTTTTGCACGCCAATATTGCTATTATTATTTATATAGTATATTAGTATAAATTTACAAATACAGCAGGTTTAAACTTAGTGAAGTACAAAAATACTCCACTGCACTGTTGCACACCTTCCTCTTACTAAGGTAGGAAGGGGTGTAATTCATGTAACTGCAAATAATATATATGTGATGCTTAAATAACTTTTGTAGTTGACAAAGTTGTAGTTTTATATAAAAATCAAGTCCCAATTATTTAACTATTCCAACTCCTGAATTTTTACCTAAAATCAGACAGACGGATATTAAAAAACTGAGTTTATTAAAACAAAAGTATATATAAAATAAACGCTAAATTTTATAAAAGTCCTTGAGATGAACTTGACATTTAACTATAATTTAGCGATGGTCTGGCGATCGCTTTTAAATGCATCGAGTTCAGATTGGCTATAGATATTCAAATGTTGGATCTTGTTACTCTCTAAAATAGTTCTTGCACCTGCTATGTATATATCAGTGCTTTTTATGACTACTAAATAATGTTCAATGGTCAGATGATTTTCATAATATCTCACTAT
>JBGTMK010000242.1:0-3495 GCA_041743605.1 Nostoc sp. | reverse complement strand
TATAAAACGCCGTAGTGGGAAGATAGACATAGTTGGAACTATGGACGATAGTACCACGAAGGAAATCCTTCATACCCTTCATCGGGCTGTTGGAAGCCTACCCTGTAACCGCTTCGGTTCAGTGTAGGAGTATGTCACGAGCTATGAGCTACTCAACTACTCAACTACTTACCCTGGAGGAATTTCTGAAGCTCCCAGAAACAAAACCTGCGAGTGAATATATTAATGGTGAGATTATTCCTAAGCCAATGCCGAAAGGGAAGCATAGCCGATTGCAGCTAAGACTCTGCAATAGCATTAACCAAGTAGCAGAAAGCCAAAAAATTGCTTATGCATCCCCAGAGTTGCGCTGTAGCTTTGGTATCCGCTCAATTGTGCCTGATGTAACGGTTTTTAAATGGTCACGAATTCCATTTGATGCTGATGGGGAAGTTCCCAACGATTTTTTGCTGTGGCCAGATTGGACAATTGAAATCCTCTCCCCAGAACAGAGTTCAAACCGAGTAATTGGCAACATCCTTTATTGCTTACAGCATGGTTGTCGGCTAGGGTGGTTAATTGATCCAACAGATCGCTCAATTTTGGTTTTCCGTCCGGGCCAACAACCAGAGTTGTTGCAAAAGAGCGATCGCTTAGAAGTTTTAGAATAAATTCAACTTGCACTAACCGTCAATCAAGTTTTTGGATGGTTAAAAATGGGAGGCTAGAAATAACTAGCCTGGAATGATAAGGTGCAACGCCGATAGCGTACCTCTACGGGAAGCGTTAGCGAGTCTTGCCTACGGCACGCTCTTGCGTTCAAGCAAGCGTCATAGCCCGTCGTAGTCATCGCTTAGTTCTCAAACAAACTACTATCAACGTGAAAAAAATTCCCTAAGACCTTAGCCATCTCCTGAGTAATTTCTTGTTTTCCACTCATAACTTGAGAAACAACCTCTCTTGAACCAAGAATTGCTACTAACTCAGCTTCCTTAACACTCTGAGCATCGATCAGATGGAGAAACATTGAGTGTGCTGTTGATTCTCCCATTGGATAATGTTCATCCTCATATTTTTCTATCAGAGCGATCAACAAATCCAATAATACCGACTCTTCCAAAGTTCGGTTAACTCGATGAGACAGTTCCTCTGCTAGTGTAATAGCTTGCTCATTTTCCTCATCTGTTTTAATAAGCTTGGGTTGATATTTATTAAGCAAACTACCATAAGTTTCACGATTAAAAGTAAGGGTCATTTTTCCACTTATCCTTATCGTATTCTGCATGCGTCAAAATGCATTTAAGATAAATTATTTGGTCATTATAAACCAAATCAACTATCAGACGATATTTGTTGCCTTTGATATTAAAAACAGTGAAATTACCAACAGCTTCTGCTTGAGGATAAACTGCTTGCACTTGGGTAAGATTATTCCATGTAGCTTTATTGGCAGCCTTATACCAGTTTTTAAGTGCATCACAGGAATCAGCATAATTTTGGCAAAATTCACGCAGCTTTTTACGACTGATAATGTGCATTATATCTAACTCAACTGTGCCACAAGTTGATTCTCCAAAAGTGTGTCATTTGTTAACAAGTCTTCAACGGTGATTCGCAAAAATCGTTGCTCATCAACTTGAAAGAGAATTTTGATGCGATCGCTTCCAGGATATCCGGCTGGTGTCAGTTGAGCAATTGTCCTCGCGCCTTCTTGATCGTTGAGAGGTTTGACACTGGTTTCATTACCATCTAGACGGCGAGTAATTAAGCGATCGCCATCAAAATAAACTTCGGTGTTACCTGTATCTGCTCCTAATTCTCCCATAATTAACTCAATACTGGGCTGATTTTCCACAGAAGCGCCTAAGACTAATTCCACTGCTTGACTCATTGGATATGCCTGTCCGGCTTTAATTAAAGAATGCCATTTGTGACGCTGGTTGCGGCGATCCCAATAGCGGATACCATAACTATGGTAGAGAAAGTCTTTGATTTGTATCCCTTGGGCTAATTGTAATGCACCTTGAGCGATCGCTTCAAAAGGACGTTCGCAACGGATTTTTTCTGGCTCAAAATACTGTTTAATCCATGTCTGCACTGCCGGCAATTGCACAGTTCCACCAACTAACAAAACTGCATTAATATCTGGAAGTTCTATCCCTTGCCGTCTTGCTTGCTGCAACAGTGTCGTCATCGACTCATCTAGTAACTCAAAAAATGCGTGTTCTTTGAGAATATCTTCAAAAGTATCGCGGTTTAATTCCAGTTCATAGCTTTCAAATGTCTCATCATCAAAATAAACTTCACTCGCTTGATTTTGAGTTGATAGCTGAATTTTTACCCGTTCTGCCAATCTTGTTGTCAAGGGACTTACCGCCAACTCTTGAGTTTTGGCAAAGTAATCTACTAACCAATTATCAATATCAGTACCGCCCAGATTTTGCCCAGCTTTCGCCAAGACACGGGCAGTTTTGACTTTTTGTTTTGAATCTTCAGCCAAGGACTTATTACCCCACTTGAGGAGAAATCCCAGTGGCTTTGTGGTTGCTTGCATGCCTTGATCCAACCGGACAAGGGATAAATCTAAAGTGCCGCCGCCAAAGTCAATCACCAAGAGAATTTCTTGATCTGCCAAGCCATAACCCAAGGCGGCGGCTGTGGGTTCATCCAGCATTCGCACTTGTTCGACGGGGAGGGATTGACAAACGTTTCCCAACCAGTGACGATAGGCTTCAAAACTGTCTACGGGTACGGTTAACACGAGAGAATCTAAGCCACCTTGCAGAGGCGCTAGTTGTTCAATTACTTGAGTGAGGAACCATTGCCCGACTTGTTCAAAGGTGACAATTTGCCCATCTAATTCGGGTAAAAAACCTTGGATATCTGCACCAATGCCGCGTTTGAAGCTGCGGAAAAATCGCGTTTCGCCTTTAAGGTCAAAACCGCGATCGCGTACTTGTTGCCCGACTAAGACTTTATTTTGGGCTGCGTCTTCAACATAAACCAAGCTGGGAATCAGTGGCGGATTGAGACTTTGTTTAATTGATAAACCTGGTAGAGTCAGGGTTTCTGGCTGCTGGGTTACAGGGTTCCAACGAGCAATGACTGTGTTGCTAGTACCAAAATCGATTGCGATCGCCATATTTTATATTTATTCTCTCGCACGAAGATGCCAAAGCTGCTTTCTTTGTGATTATTCTCTATAAGTTACCAAGAATGCAAATGTACCCATAGGCTTGCTTTTTTGCATCCTAACCCAGATATCGATTCAGTCTGTTGCAGCTAAGTGTTAGCACAGCTAGACAATTGGCTTGTCAGAAAGCATAGAAATCATTGGCTGTAAATGTATAAAAGGAGCAATAAACTCAACAGCAGGCTTTATCTCCATGCCGATTCACCTTCATTGCATTACTGTAGACCCTGTGATCCACAGCCTACAACAATTTGACACCGATTAGTCAGAATTGCTTTTTCTAATTGAGACGTAAAAAACTCTTATTTAATATTTTGCAAGCA
>JBGTMK010000241.1:0-5627 GCA_041743605.1 Nostoc sp. | reverse complement strand
GATTCCAGCAGATAACAGCAATATTGTCTTAGAAACAAGAGGATTGACTCGTCGCTTTGGTGGTCTAGTGGCGGTAAATAATGTATCTTTTAGTGTAAATAAACATGAGATTTTTGGACTGATTGGCCCTAATGGTGCTGGCAAAACAACACTGTTTAATTTGATTACTGCTTTCATTCCCCCATCTAGCGGTAAATTAATTTATCAAGGTGCAGAAATTTCCCAACTGCGTCCTCATCAAATTGCTGCTTTAGGTATCGCCCGTACCTTCCAAAATATCCGCTTGTTTGGAGAATTATCAGCCTTAGAAAATGTGATAATCGCCCGACATTTACACACTAAAAGTAATATGATTACAGGTGTTTTGGGATTACCACCAGCGCCTCGTGAAGAATTAAAAACTAAGCAAAAAGCTTTAGATTTATTAGATTTGGTGGGATTGAGCGATCGCGCTGACGAAAAAGCCAAAAATTTTGCTTACGGCGATCAGCGGCGGCTGGAAATTGCCCGCGCTTTAGCATTACAACCGCAAATTTTACTTCTCGATGAACCGGCGGCGGGGATGAACCCCAACGAAAAGCAGCAATTGAGTGAATTTATTCGCAGCTTGCGCGATCGCTTCAATTTGACGATCATCCTTATAGAACACCATGTACCCTTAGTTATGGGTTTGTGCGATCGCATTGCTGTATTAGATTTTGGTCAATTAATTGCCTTGGGTGAACCATCTGTAGTCAGAAATGATCCGGCTGTAATTGAGGCTTATTTGGGAAATGATTGAATTTATGTAAACAAAACTTGCACGAATTCGTCTAAAGAACTCACAGCGATCGCGCTATCCATTAAATTTTCTAATTGTTCCACACTTTCGCTCTCAAGCCTTGTTTCTACCTCTTGGGGAATTTCACCAAAGCGTCGTCGCAATACTCGGATTAACTGCTGTCGCGCACCCTGTTGAACACCTTGCTGAATACCTCTTTGCTCAATTTCCTGATACCAAGGCGATTCTCGCAATACTGCCATATCCCACCTCATGATTTGTTGCACTAAAGGCGTGTCTAACACAAAGCTAGCAAAAAATGCCAGCAACGATTCTAATTGGTTTAACTGTACATCTGCTCGTAGCGCCTGTAATGCGCGTTGCACAACTGATACCTCTCCCCCTCCTCGCAGGATTGGCACAAAGGGTAACAACGATGGTAGTGGTTGCTGAAACACTATTTCAGCATCGATTTCCCACAAATTAATCACGCGATAATCTTGGATGGCACGTAATCCCAAAAATTCCTGCTCGTAACTACTGACAATCGTTAAAGTGGATGGGGGCGGTAAAATGTTAACCAGTACTGGGTAAGTTGGCAATCGATAGCGTTCTTGTGCCAAAGCAGTATATGCTCTCATTCGTAGAGGCATCTGTGTTGTGTAACGCAGTTGTAGTTCATTTAGTACTAGAAAATCTCCGTGAGTGGGACTGTATGCCTTCACCAAAACATCTGTTTCCCGGCTAATCCACTGAAACTCAGAGCCGAGAATTTCTTTCGCCACAACTTCAGGACGCTGTGTTACCCACTGTACCCATGCATCGGGAGCTAAATTAATTAGTCGTTTGCTACCAATATCTGCTGCTTTTGCCACAGGACGCTTGATATCTTTATCAGTAATTAATGGTACATCATAAAGATTGCAGTATTCTGGCGTTGGTTTTTAAGTTGAAGCAATGTCTACGATGGGGTACGCCTACGCGCTGTTTTAAGAAATGTATGATTGATGTATGTTAGGTTTTGAATCAACATTTCTGGATGTAAACCGCCGATGAAATCCGATAGTAGTCCAAACTATACAATTTTAGAAGTTCAAGAACTTGATGTTAATTATGGCGGTATTCAAGCTCTAAAAAAGATTAATTTAATTATTCAAAAAGGCGAGGTAGTTACTCTAATTGGTGCTAATGGTGCTGGCAAAACTACTACACTCCGCGCCATATCTAAAGTAGTTAATCCTAAGAATGGCGTGATTATCTATAATGGACATAATATTACCCGCCGCCAAACTCACGAAGTTGTACAACTTGGTATCGCCCATTGTCCTGAAGGACGCAGAGTATTAGCGCGACAAACAGTATTTGATAACTTACTTTTGGGTGCTTATATTCGCTCCAATCAAGCTGAGATAAAAGCAGATATTCAGCGCCAATTTGAGTTATTTCCACGCTTGTCACAAAGACGTAATCAACTAGCAGGAACTCTTAGTGGTGGTGAACAACAAATGTTAGCGATCGCACGGGCTGTAATGAGTAAACCACAACTCTTACTTTTAGACGAGCCTAGCTTAGGTTTAGCACCTGCGATCGTCCGGGAAATCTTCTCAATTATTGAAAATCTGCGGGCTACAGGCGTGACTATTTTGTTAGTTGAACAAAACGCTAATCTTGCACTACAAATTGCCGATCGTGGTTATGTTCTAGAAGCTGGTTCTATAACTTTAACAGGTGCAGCATCAGAATTAATTAGTGATGAACGAGTTAAAAAAGCTTATTTAGGGTGATGATTATAGTAGAGTAATAATCTAATAAGATTCTTATGAACTGGATTAGTGTCGATGAAATAAAACGTGACTTATTAGGCTACCTTCAGCGCGTTGAAGCTGGAGAAACTCTTATAATTATACGTGGTGGAAAGCCAATTGCTGAAATTAAACCAACGGTAAAAGTATCTGATCTCTCTAGACCATTCGGACTCTGTGCAGGAGAGTTTATTGTACCCGATGATTTTGATGAGCCACTGCCAGAGAATATTATAAGTGAGTTTGAGGGTAAATGAAACTCCTACTAGATACCCATATTTTCCTCTGGTTTATTAGTAGCGATCGCCGTTTGTCAAATAGGTTTATAGAGATTATTCGTAATCCAGATAATGATGTATATCTAAGTATAATTTCTATTTGGGAAGCAACCGTTAAGTATCAATTAGGCAAATTACCTTTACCTCAATCACCTGAGATTTATCTGCCGATACAGCGTGAGCGGCATTTGATTACTAGTCTTCCTTTAACAGAGGATAGTGTTGTACAACTTAGCAAGCTTCCTAATATCCATCGCGATCCGTTTGACCGAATGCTAATTTGTCAAGCTTTGCAGCATGACCTTACTATTGTGACTGTCGATAATGCAATTCGTGCTTACCCAGTTAAAATTTTAAACGATATATGATTTATTGTTGTATATGAAAACTTAGGAAGTACAAGCAGATGGTAAAATCACCAACTAAGCCTCTAACTTTGGAAGAGTTTTTAAAGCTTCCAGAAACAAAGCCTAGTTCACAATACATCAACGGTCAAATTATTCAAAAGCCAATACCACAGGGAAAACATAGTATTCTTCAGGGTGAACTAGTCAGTAATATCAATTCTGTAACCAAACCTCAAAGAATTGCCCTTGCATTTCCAGAATTGCGATGTACTTTTGGCGGACGTTCAATTGTCCCTGATATAGCTGTGTTTGCTTGGGAACGGATTTTATTAGACGAGCGTGGAGAAGTGGCAAATGTCTTTAAGACATATCCAGACTGGACAATTGAGATTCTTTCACCAGAACAAAGCCAGACTAAAGTAACCGGAAATATTCTACATTGTTTAAAACATGGTAGTCGTTTAGGTTGGTTAATTGATCCAGGCGATCACTCTGTTTTAGTTTATCCACCAAAGCAGCAACCAGAACTTTTACAAGAAGAACAAGAAATATTACCAGTTCCCGATTTAGTTAGCGATTTTCAATTAACTGTAGGACAACTATTTGGATGGTTGAAGTTGTAAACAATTGTATAAATTCTTCTCTAGCTTTGGGAATACTAAAGATAGTAATTTACTAAAGTCAGAGCGAGATAATGGATTTCGTGAATTTAATAAAAACGGGTAATAGTTGGAAATTTGCGACTGAAGCTGATTTAGAAGATTTTGTTTGGGCTAATTTAAAGGAACTTTTCGGGTTAATTCCGCTAAAACGACAATATTATTATCTTCTGCTGTTAGTTTTAGATATGGAAATGGTAACAGTGAAACAAGTAAATTCTGCGCTGAATTTTACTTTGATAGTAAAGGAATACCAATTATATTTTTATGGTTAGGTTTAAAAAATAATAGTAGCGATCGCATAAGTAGAGCAAGGATTTGGACAGATTGGCAAGGTAATGCTTTGTTAGAGGGATATGTACCAAGTGGAATTGGTGTAAAGATGAATTTATCCAAAAAGACACTTTCAACTCGATTAAAAATAATGAATGAAATAGCAGCAAATAAAGGTTCTAAGGATCATAAAGGATATAAAGATATGATCCAACATTCTAAAGATAGAAACAGAATAGCTAGGAAACTTAATAACTCGGAACCTTTAGCATACGAGGAAAGGAAATTACTAGAAATTGATGTAAATGAATTTAGCCATGTTATCGGGGGTGGAAGACTTAATACATATAAATTTGATCGCTATGATTCTCTAAATGGATTAGTTGATGTAGCTTTAGAAAAATGGCTAAAAAGGCTATAAGCAAAGTATCACTATCACAATCTTAAACATTTCAGCAGATTATTATAGTCGATGTTGTTTTAGATGCTTGGCTAAAAAGGCTTTGAGTAAAACTACGTTGACAGCATTTATAACTTTTCCTAATCATTAATATTATTAAATATTATTACGATTTTTGTCATATATTAATATTTGCAGCCCTCCTTGCAGATATCTATATATTTGTTTAGCGGCGAATTCTATTCACCGGAATAATTAAACCTATGAGTCAAATAGTCTGGATAGCAAGACACGCTAACCGCCTCGATTTCGTAAACCCCGATTGGTTTCTCACCGCCGAACGACGCTATGATCCGCCATTGTCTGATGATGGTATGGTACAGGCACAGCAATTAGCTAAACGATTGAAACAAGAAAATATTGGCCATATTTTCGCTTCTCCTTTCCTGAGAACCGTACAAACAGCAAACGCAGTTGCAGAAATACTCAAATTGCCGATCAAACTCGAAACAGGTTTGAGTGAATGGCTAAATCCAGTTTGGATGACAGAAGAACCCGAAAAACTCTCAACTCCAGCCTTAGCAAAATTATTCCCCAGAATTGACACCAGCTATACTTCCCGCATCGCTGCCAAATACCCTGAAACTCACGAAAAAGTCCGAGAACGTTCTGGACAAACTGCCAGATGTTTAGCTACTGAGTTCTTCCCACAGGATATCCTGCTGGTGGCACATGGCGCATCTGTGTTGGGCGGAGCAATGGGACTAGTGGGGGAAATTGCCAAAACAGAAGTTAAAGCTTCTTTATGTTCCTTGGTAAAAGTGGTACGCCAGGAACCAGAATGGTTATTAGAACTCACGGGAGATACTTCCCATTTAACCCACATAGAAGAAGTTATTCGATTTGCTTAAACCTCTGATCAGGATTTGTGTTCATAGCTTCTGCTAGGTTGGGTATATCCTACAAATAAAGTAATTAATCCGCGAATAAGTTCTATGACATTGTTACTAGCAGGAGACATCGGCGGTACGAAAACTATTTTGCGATTGGTTGAAACATCAGATTCACCAGCTTTACATACTATTTATCAGGAAAGTTACCACAGTGC
>JBGTMK010000240.1:0-10411 GCA_041743605.1 Nostoc sp. | reverse complement strand
ATCGCAAAGCTCGCAATGACACAAGAGAGATTTTGCCCTGACACAAAAATAGCATGAGTCAAAAACGTCCAAATTTCATCAAAGTCAACAGCCTAGGTTAGGGGGGATCAAGAAATACCTCTTAGATTTTTGCTATAAGTCTTATTCCCCATCTCACTAAACTCCCCCGCTTCCTCGGCCCCCAGAAGCTATAAACTATAATTTATGGCATCTACTATTCAAGCTCTACCAACAGAAGTCGTATATCTCATTACAGCTGGAGAGGTAATCGACTCTTTAGCATCTGTGGTGCGGGAATTGGTAGAAAATTCTCTAGACGCAGGTGCAACGCGAATTGTGGTTTCTCTATGGCCGCAGCAATGGCGAATTCGTGTGGCAGATAATGGTTGTGGAATGAATCTAGATGATTTACAACAAGCAGCTACAGCCCACAGCACGAGTAAAATTCGCTCTAGTGCCGATTTATGGAAAATTAACAGTTTGGGGTTTCGTGGTGAGGCGTTGCACAGTTTAACGACTCTGGCAAATTTGGAAATTTTGAGTCGTCCTGTAGGCGGAAAATTGGGATGGCGGATAATTTATGGCGGTGGTGGGAAAGTTGTGCAAGTTGAAGCAACTGCGATCGCACCTGGTACAGTAGTTACAGTTTCTCATCTTTTCGGTAATTGCTTATCTCGTCGTCAAGGATTACCTACGGCAGCACAGCAAATGAAAGCCGTGCAAGCAACCATTCACCAAATCGCCCTCTGTCATCCCCACATCACTTGGCAGATTTGGCAAAATGACCGTCAATGGTTCACTATTTGTCCAGCTGCCACAACTGGACAACTACTACCGCAGATTTTACCGCAAGTGCGACAAGGTGACTTGCAAGAATTAAAACTCGAAATACCCAACCCACTAAACTCAGAACACAGAACTCAGAATTCAGAATTCAGCACTCCTAACTCCTCACTCAGCACTCAGCACTCAGCACTCACTTTAGTGGTAGGATTACCCGATCGCACTCATCGTCATCGTCCAGATTGGGTACGTGTAGCCATTAACGGCAGAATGGTTAAGACGCCGGAACTAGAGCAAACGATATTATCAGCATTTCATAGAACATTACCACGCGATCGCTACCCAATTTGTTTTCTACATCTTGCCATTTCCCCCGATCAAATTAACTGGAATCGCAATCCAGCAAAAACAGAAATTTACCTCAATGAAATCATATATTGGCAAGAGCAAATTACCCAAGCAATAAACCAAGCCCTCAGCATCTCTTCTAGCAATCTCAAAGAAGCTGTTCACACAACACGAGTTAGTAAATTACTCAAAGCCGCAGAAGCTAAAGGCGGCTACAATTTCAATCCTCAAAATCCCAACCCTTGTACAGACGCGATTAATCGCGTCTCTCCTAACTCCTTAAAAGCTGTCGCTCAAGTTAGCAACACCTATATTGTGGCGGAACATTCAGGTGGGATGTGGTTAGTAGAACAGCACATTGCCCATGAGCGAGTTTTGTATGAGCAGTTATGCGATGATTGGCAACTTGTCCCCATTGAACCGCCAATCATTCTTTATCAATTGTCGCCAGCGCAAGTATCACAACTGCAACGCATTGGTTTAGACATAGAACCCTTTGGCGAACAACTTTGGGCAGTTCGTAATATACCCGCACCTTTGCAGCAGCGAGATGACTGTGCAGAAGCAATTTTAGAACTTAGTTGGGGAGGCGATTTACAAACAGCCCAAGTAGCTGTCGCTTGTCGCAGTGCCATTCGTAATGGTACACCGATGAATCAACAAGAAATGCAGACACTTTTAGATAATTGGCAACGCACTCGCAACCCCCGCACCTGTCCCCACGGACGTCCAATTTATCTATCCTTAGAAGAATCAGCTTTAGCCCGGTTTTTCCGGCGTAATTGGGTAATTGGTAAAAGTCATGGAATTTGATCGAAACAGAATTCAGTAAAACCTCCTGCCTCCTTCAATAAAGTTCACTACCTATATCTTCGGGTAGAAGGAAAACAATATTGCAATTTATAAGCTAGTTATGAAGTTTTCTGATGGATGAAATTATGCTGAACATTATTGCTTGGATAATTCTGGGTTTAATTGCTGGAGCGATAGCAAAAGCTATTTATCCTGGTCGTCAAGGTGGTGGAATTACTTCAACGATGGTTTTAGGTATCGTAGGTGCTGTGATTGGAGGGATTTTAGTTACTCTTTTAGAGACAGGAAGATTTCAATTAACTGCTGCAACCCTCAGTATTCCTGGTATAATTGTTGCTGTCATAGGTGCAATAATTGCCATTTTTCTGTGGAACTTATTAGCTAATCGTGCAACTTATTAGTTGAATGAAATCCCTAGAAAAAGAAATCAATGGTTAGAAGTAATTTCTTAGTAATTCACACTTTCAGCTTTTACGCTAATAAAAAAACTCCACTTTCTCAAAGTTAGTGGAGTAATTAATGTGAGACTATCTGTAATGAATCATCGATACTATTACTATTTACACTGTCAAAACTAAATTATTCTAAAGATTTCTTAATTTCATCTTTGATGTTTTCTACAGTGTGAGTAACTTGGGCTTCAGCTTGCTTTGCTTGTCCTTCAGCTTTATCTTGTGGATTACCGGTTATTTCACCCACAATCTCTTGAACTTTTCCTTCAATATTTTTTGCAGTAGCTTCTACTCTTTTTTCGGCACTCATGGTTTTTATCTCCAGCTTGTAGTTGATTCAGCTATATACATAAATTAACAGTAATGTATTATTTATGACTTCCATCAACCGATAGAATAATTTAGTAGATTATGTATCTTAAGATAGATACGGAGTGCTATGGTGGTATGGATCATACAAGTCGAAAAAAAGTTGGAGAGACGCGATAAATTGCCGTCTCTACAGGGAAGTTATGCGTCAATTAGTTCTTGACAGACTACTAGGCATTGCAGAACGAATTGCATTAATAAAATTTTGGGCATAATTCTGCGTTGAGAAATCGAGGGCGCGTTGTCTGGCGGCTACTCCCGCACTCCGGGCAAATTCTTGTTCGTCAAGATAACGGAGAATTGCGATCGCTAATTTATCCGCATCGCCGTAAGGTGTTAATAGTCCATTCATCCCATCAGTAATAATCTCTGTCGGGCCACCTGCATCACCAGCAATTACAGGTTTCCCCAGCGCCATCGCCTCAATAATCACAATTCCAAACGGCTCTTTATCCGATGCATGAACGAATACATCCATCGCCTGTACCCACTCCGGGATATTACGCTGTAGCCCAGCCATAATTACTTGGTCTTTTAAGCCCAAAGCGGTAATTTCGGCTTTTAAGAAGTCCTCATAATCCGGTTCTAAATCGTGCTTACCGCCAACCACAACACAATGGGCATCAGAATACTTCTGTAAAATTTTGGGCATTGCTTGCACCAATACGTGCATTCCCTTCCATCGTTGCAATCGCCCAACAATTCCAATCAACGGCCCGTGTAAAGGTAAGCCCAGTTTCCGCCGTGCTTCTTCTGGAGTTGGTAAAGCATTAGGCTCAAATCGGTCTAATGCGACACCAGGGTAAACCAAAGGTGTTGGTCTGTGGGGCCAAATTTCTGCCTGTGCTTGCTTACCATCTTGAGAAAGAGTGATAATTGCCCGCGCTGGGATTAAAGTAGCGAATCGTACTAACCAAGTCTTATCACTAGGTACTTCTAGTTGATACCATATAGCTGGCAAGCCCGCCAGCATCGCCGCTAGACCTCCAGATATATGCGTGATCCACATCCAGTTGACAATTATATCTGCACGTTCACGGCGTGCGATCGCAGCTATCCGCAAAACAGCACCAATAAAACGGTGGATTTGGCGCAAACGCCCACTTTCCACAACTCGCGCATCAATACCAAGAGACTTTACTTGTTCGACCATCGGGCCGTCTTCTAAAAATATCACCAGCCACTCGACACCAGCATTACGCCCTTGTTGAACCAAATCCCAAAGCATCATTTCACCGCCACCTCGTTGTTCAGCTAGCGGCATTACAATAATTACTTTCATAATCTATATCATTCCTATTTAAGTTATAAGTTTCGTCTTTTAACAAAATCCAATGACAAATGACCAATGACCAATGACAAATGACCAATGACAAATGACCAATGACAAATGACCAATGACAAATGACAAATGACCAATGACTAATGACCACTTAACGAATTATTTTGATGTTGATAATATTTATGTCCCGCCATAGCCATAGCTAAAAATCCCCAAAGAACCATCCCTGCGACGCTTAACATTCCACTACCAATAACTAGCTGAGTAGCAGAACTAATACCAATGGCGCGGGCAGCACTGATAAAACTATCGAAACGACCTTCACCATATTTGCTGACACTAATAATTAAAAAAATTAATCCACCCATATAAAAGATGGCTCCAAACCAACCAAGAGTGAAAAACATATCTAAAATGCCACTGTCAATCACCACTACTTCAATTTGACCAGTTTTTTCGTTGACTTTCCAGATATTTCCTAACCCATTACCTAAACCATTAGAAAGGGCTAAACTAAGATTTTTGTCATAACTTCCCGATCTATCTTGAAAGCTGCCATCGTCTTCAAGACTGGACAAAGTTTCCAAACGCGTTGCTACAACCCCGGCAATTGGCTCGATAGTTGTCAATGGCACAACACAAATTGCCATCACCACGATTATGCCAATTAAGCGCATTTGAATTCGGGTTTTGACTGAACCTATAATCATAATTACTCCAAATAACCAGCCTCCCCAATTAGTACGTGCTTGTGTCAACAAAAAAGACAAGTAACCAACAGCTGAAGCAGGAAAAATTAAATTTCCTGAACTGGTAAATAACAATAGTAAGCCAGCTTGCATAACAGCACCAAAGGGGCCGACTGAGTGCAATGTACTCCAGACGCGCATCCCGAAAGGTACGGGGTTTCCAGAACTGGTAAATAATTTCGATTCGATGAGCCAATACCTGTCCCATTCAGGAGCCACCACGAATTGGTATACACCATAAGCCCCTAAAATCAACACACACCAGAGGAATGTTCGCTGAATATTCTGGCGATAGCTGGGATAATCTCGCCAATTAGTAAATAAGTGAAAAGCGAAGATGATCGGACTGAGCCAATCTAGTAAACCACGGGCTACAGGGATAGGTGGATTATAAATCAGACCTACCAGAAAACCATAGAATACTCCAATAAAAGCCAAAACAAAGGGTAATCCCCCTTGGCGAGAGGCGCGGGGAAAATGTCGTAAAAAAGTTGCTATGGTGACAAACACCACTAAATAGGGTGCTATGAGCATTTGACGGCTAGCATCCCAGCCCACTCGATAGTCAACTAAGCGGGTAGCTAAGGGCGTGAGAAACCAGATCCACCAGGTAAAGCTGATGTAGAGAATGGGATGCCGCAAGTATAAAAACACGGCTACTACTAAAGCTGTCACTGGATAAATTAGGCGTAATGCAGCAGTAGCACCAGCAAAATAGCAAACTACAGTCAGTAATACAAAACCTGCGATCGCCATCCAACCCTGTAGCGATCGCTCTTCGGGAGAATAGTTTTCTTGTGAAAAACTATTGAAAAGTATCTGTCTAGAATTCATTCAATTTTAGATTTTGGATTTACCAAAGGTTTGTAATAAGCACTTTAGTGCTTAAAAGATAAGGACTAAAGTCCTTACTACAAACTTCTTTACCCATCAATTTCAACTTTAATTACGAATTACGAATTCTTTATATCCTTGCCAACGCCCACGCCAAGATGCTAGTAATTTTTTCCCCGCCAACTGTCCTTGACTAGGTAAAAATCTCAACCATTGTACAAAACCTAAACTATCGCAAGTACCCACGAATACTGCCCAGAATAAAAATACAATCCGGCGAATAAATGGCAAATGCTCTAGTAAAACTAAGGTTTCATTATGGACTAAATTAATAAAGGCAATTTCATTAAAGTTATTGCGCTGATCTTCATCAAAACGTTGTGCTGGATAGTGATCTACAGCAACGTTAGGATCATAAATTATCTTCCAACCAGCCCGTTTTAATGCGAGAGTAAACGCCATTTCAAAATGTACTTGCGCTCCAGTACCACGCATCCGCTCGTCAAAGCGCAATTGTCCGATGCCTTCGGCGGGCTTCGCCAACGCCTCTTTACGAAAACTCATGTTTACGCCCTTGAGAATATCGACTTCGCGCGGTTCTCCCACTCCCAGGTGATGGTTGCCAATCACTCGCCCAAACCACTGCAACTGTCCAACCACTGGGCGGGATGCGTCTTCTAATTTGCTGCCGTGGTGTATCCAATCACGCCCTCCCAGACCGCCGAGGCGACTATCTGAGGTAAAGTAAGCGGCGATCCGCTCTAACCAATCTGGGTGAGGTGCGGCATCATCATCAGTAATGGAAACAATATCGCCTTCCACTGCTGCCAATCCGGCGTTGAGGGCTGCTACTACCCCCGGTTGTGTCACTTTCACAGTATGCAGTGGCAAGTTGGGCGCGTTTAATTGCGCTAGGAATTGCCAAGTTTCTGCATCCGTATCGCGGACAACCACTATCACCTGATCAACAGGTTTAATTTGCTCCTGTAGCGCCAAAAGGCAGCGTGAGAGGTCTTGTGGACGGCGATAAGTCGGTATCAGAACAGTGTTCCGCATTCTTGCTTAACTCCTCGAATAGATCCACATAAGTTTGTGCCATAGTAATCCAGCTATGTTGTTCTGCCACAGAGCGAGCTGCTTGACCCATTTGTTGCATCAATGGGACATCGCTCACCAAAGACATCAGCGCCACAGCTAAAGCATCAATATCATCTGAGTCGGGTAAGACCATGCCACATTCTGGTGTCACCAACTCTGCACCTCCGGTAGCTGTGGCAGTAATTACTGGTAGTCCTGAAGAAAGTGCTTCTAACAATACGAGGCTACAAGCTTCATATCGGGAAGGAAAAATAAATAAATCTACTGACCGCATAATTTCGGGGATATCACGACGATATCCGACAAAATGCACGCGATCGCTTAACCCCAAAGAAGCCGCTAGTTGAGGAAAGGGACTACCTTCGATGTAACCCACCACCGCCAAATGCAAATCGGGAACTTTCACTAAGGCGTGCAGTATGGTATCTAGGTTCTTTCTCGGTGTGCGGATATCTCCGGCGAACAATGCTAGGGTGACGTTTTCCGGTAAACCTAATTTTTGGCGATTGCTTTGTCCGGGGGTGAACTCTTCTAGGTCTACGCCATTGACAATTACGCGAATGCGAGAACGGGGTACACCAATATTGACTAATTCGTGACCGATTTTTTCCGATACAGCCACAACAACCTGCGCTTTTTGGAAAGCCTGTTTTTCCCAGTGGGCATTAAAAGCCGTAAACAACCATTGGTAAAAACCATATAAATCCCGACGGTTACGGGAAATATGAACAGGCGATCGCAACCATGAACTGTGGACAAAATGTACAGCATTCACATCAGCCGTAGCTAGGTTAATTGCTCCATTGACTTTAACTAAATCAATTTCAGAGCGATGTTGACGTAACCATTCTGCACTTTTTTGAGCAAATACAAAATTACGCACAAATTCTGTGGGATAGCCTTTAACTGGAATTTTAATCCAATTAACTTGGCTATTATTTTCTAATTCTGGTGCAACTTCACTAGCTAATAATGTCAGGTGATGACCACGACGAATTGCTTCATTAGCAACCTCGTAGTTTACCCGCCCCTGACCATCACCTTTTTTGATTTTATGAGTAACAATACAAAGTTTCATGCATTATCTTCCTTAGTAATATCAACTCACGCAAAGACGCAAAATAAGATTTTTATTCTCTCTGTCTCTGCGGGTAGCTTAAAAAATAACTTTCATATCTTAGAGGTTGTTTGAAAAGTTATCTTGTCGGTATCAAAAGTTTTAGATCCCCCTAAATCCCCTGATAAATTGGGGGACTTTGACTCTTACCCTTTTGAAGCTACGGTGTACACACAAGTCTGAAATAGCTGATTAATACCCCACCCTAACCCTCCCCTTGCAAAGGGGAGGGAACTGGATTTCTTTTTTCCCCCCTTTACAAGGGGGGATTAAGGGGGTTAATTAGCCCTTTGGGGGTTCGAAGGGATCAAAAGTGCCTAAAGTTACAGAGAAATACTTTGCAAATATCCTCTTAGATATGATTACTCTATTATTTCGGTATTTTCATTAACTTACCTGCCACAACTCGCGGTGTAAAACTAAGAGTAAGTGCCGCTATAGTTCGTGCATTAAATTTTTGTTGATGCAGCGCTTGCCAAAAATAAGGACGTGCTGCGGCTATCTGTTCACTTCGCAGCAAACCAATTCCTAAAGTAGTATTAGCTTCTAACCATTTACGTTGAAAGTACGTCTTAAAGTGCTGTAAGCGAGGGTCTTCCATAAAGACTTGATAACAAAACATTTCGCTTTTAGCTTTGCGAATTTTTGCTTGTACATCTCGACTACCACTGAGCATAGTATCAGTTTGCTCATGGGCGCGATATTGCGTCAATCTTTCGGGATAATAATAAGCGCTACCACCAGATATACAGCATAGATAAGTTAAATATAAATCCCACATTCCGCCAACTTCTGAGGGAATACTATCCCAATCAATAAAATTATTGCGAATTACACAAGATGCAGCAGTGGGTATGCTTTTATCTATCAATCCAATTTTAGAAAAAGATTGATGAATTCCTTTTGCTAGTTTGTCCCGTTTGTAACCGCGTGTATTTTCTTCGGTTCCAATTTTATTAATTTTCCCAGATGCATCTATAATATATTGGTCGCAAAAAGCGATAACTAACTCAGAATCTGCTTCCAGTATTGGTACTAACTTTGCTAAAAAATCTTTATTCCAGATATCATCATCATGAAGACTAGCAACATATTTACCTCGCGCCATATTAAAGCCATGCTGCTGATTAGCAAGCATACCCACATTTTGCTGATGTCGCCAAAATCTGATGCGTGAATCACCAAAAGATTCGACAAGCGCTTGAGGATTTTCTGGGCTACAATTATCAGAAATAATAATTTCGATATTTTGATAAGTTTGTTTTACAGCACTAGCGATCGCTAGCTTAAGATACTCGGAACGATTATAGGTGGGAATAATGACACTAACTAAAGGTGGTTCGCATTCTTTCCGCAATGACATATTGTTCTCCCTTGATTTTTTCTAAGTAGAAGATTGCACTAATTGATATTTTTAGCGAACTCAGATTATTTAGCTTGAGGGATGCTATATAATTTTTTCGCCCTCGAAGGAAATTCAGCTATTGTTTTTGCATAAATTGTTCGCAGATTATTTACATGAGCAGCCATTGTAAATTCTTTCATCAATAAAGCATGACCTTGTTCGCCCATATATCGGCTTTTTTGATAATCTCTATACAACTCATGGATGGCATCAGCCAGTTTTTGAATATCATTACCTGGAACTAAAATACCAGTTTCTCCATCTCGTAAATGTTCTGGAATTCCTCCGACTGCACTACCAATTACAGGCCGATAACGAGAGTATGCTTCGAGAGTTACAAGACCAGCAGGTTCAGGCCAAACACTAGGAAAAACGACTGCAAAACACTGTTGATAAAGTTGATTTATTTTATCGCGATCGCACCAACCATGCCAAGTAATTCGGTTATTCAATCCGAGGGTCTTTGCTAACTTTTCTAAGCGGGGTCGTTCCCAACCTTCACCCGCTATATCAAGTTGAATTTGTGGGTTTGTATGTATTAAGGTTTTGAGTAACCATTCCAGACCTTTATCAGAAACAATTCGTCCAGCAAACAAAATTCTATGATTTTGATGAACTTCTAAACTTAGGGGTGTGGTTGCTGTTTTCGGTACAGATATACCACAGTGTATAGTTACAGTTTGTTCAGGAGGTACACCATTTTCAATTAATTCTTGGCGCACGTATTCGCTATTAGCAATAAAAGTAATTTTTACCTTTTTTAATAAATCTAATAATTGATGAGTGTTTTGAAGTTCTCTAAGAGTTTTTAATGGTCTACGGCTACCACATTTATCTATTAACTTACCCCAGGTACATCCTAAGTAAGAGAAATTGCGATCGCAGATTGTCCGCTGCTCTGCTAAATACTTTGTGCCACTAGGGCAGTAGAATGAGTGATTATGTACGCTGAAAACTGCGGGACATTCGCCTGTAAGCTGCAACAGCAAATCTGGGCTGTGGATATGCAGCAGTTTAAACTGGCTTTGATCTACATTCTTGAGCGATTTTATCACGCGATCGCTAACTTCATGTGGTCGATGTTCAAATAGAGAAGCTAAATAAGTTTCAACTCCCCCACCCTCACCCACATCAAAATTGGAGCATTGATAAATCAGGTTT
>JBGTMK010000239.1:0-3441 GCA_041743605.1 Nostoc sp. | reverse complement strand
AAAGACATGCGTGATTTCACCAAGCCCAAAAGTTTTATGCAATACTCTATCGCCTACTTGCCAATTCTGCGTTGAGTCTTGTTTACCACTCGGAGTAGAGGCACTTTTGGTATAACTTTGACGACTCGCACGTTTGGTAGATAATAATTCTTCTGGTAATTCGTCGAGAAATTGCGATCGCATCGCAGGTTCCCGCGAACCATACAAACGGCGTTCCCGCGCGTGTGATAAAAATAACCGCTCTTGGGCGCGAGTAATTCCCACATAACACAGGCGGCGTTCTTCTTCCAAAGATGCGGGATCACTTAGCGATCGGTGTCCGGGAAATAGCCCTTGTTCTAATCCCACCAAAAATACTACGGGAAATTCCAAACCTTTGGAAGCGTGCAAAGTCATTAAAGAAACAGCTGTTTGCCCTTCTTTTAAGTTATCGTCAGGATTTACAGCTTTGTCGCTAAGAAACTTTTCTAAGGAAACATCTTCGTTTTCTTCTTCTTCTTGAAATTCTATTGCAGCATTGTAAAGTTGTTGAACGTTTTCCAACCGTTCTTTATTTTCATCTGTATCTTTGCTTGCCAACTCTTGGATATAACCAGAGTCTTCCAGCACTATATTTACAAGCTCAGGAACGGAAACGGTTATGACTTGTTCTTGCCAACGTAGAATCATTTTAGCAAAGCCATTTACCGCCTTTGCAGACCTTCCAGCTAATGTATTAACTGATGTTTCGTCCCTGAGAATTTCCCACAGAGTCACCCCTAATACCTTAGCGGCATCCTCTAAAGCATCAATGGTTGCTTTACCAATTCCTCGCCGGGGAGTATTGATAACTCGTAATAAACTGACTCTATCAGCAGGGTTATTTATCGCTCTTAAATATGCGATGACATCTTTAATTTCTTTGCGGTCATAAAACTTAATTCCCCCTACAACCGTGTAAGGAATTTGTTTTTCTACTAACAATTGTTCAAAAGGGCGAGATTGGGCGTTTGTCCGATAAAGTATGGCAAAACTACCCCAGTTCAATTCGGGATTTTGGTGTTCTAAAGTACGAATTTGACGAATTACAAAGTCGGCTTCTTCTAGT
The DNA here is from genome assembly GCA_041743605.1 of Nostoc sp. Lineage (GTDB taxonomy): Bacteria > Cyanobacteriota > Cyanobacteriia > Cyanobacteriales > Nostocaceae > Nostoc. The sequence continues at coordinate 2,354 of JBGTMK010000239.1, read as the reverse complement.
TCATTCTCCGCTTTGTGAGAATAAATTTCTTCACCCGTTCCCCGCGTCGCTTTCAGAACTTTATCAATCCGTTGGGTATTATTTTCAATTAGTTCATTAGCCGCTTGCAGAATGTTTTCACAAGAACGATAGTTTTCTTCCAGCTTAACCATCGTCCGGGTGTCATCATCTACCAAACCATCGCCAAAGTCTTCCTGAAATCCTAGCAAGATGGTGAAATCTGCCATCCGAAAGCTGTAAATTGATTGGTCTGCATCACCTACAACAAAAACTGAGCGATTTTCCCATTGCCATTCGCTCTTTTTGGTTTCGCCATTAGTAACTAATAAATTAATAAGTTGATACTGAGTGCGGTTAGTATCCTGATATTCATCTACGAGGATATGACGAAATTTACGATGCCAGTAACCCAATACCTGCTCGTTTTGTTGAAATAATCTAGTAGGTACAAGAATAAGATCGTCAAAGTCAAGAGCGTTGTTTTGTGCTAACTTATCTTGATATAAATTATAAACTTGGGCAATTACCCGTCCCCGATAATTTGGTTGGTCTTGCTCAAATTCTTGGGGTGATAAACCTTGGTTTTTCGCGTTACTAATAGCGTAGCGGACAGAGCGGGCGTCAAACTTCTTATCGTCTAAATTTAGCTCTTTATTAACGATTTCTTTGATCAGACTGATAACATCTGATTCATCAAAGATCGAGAAATTACGATTCCACTTGCGTCCTTTTTCGTCTACGTATTTTTCAATATCAAAACGGAGAATGCGAGAAAATAGACTGTGGAAAGTGCCACACCACAAATCTTTGATCGTGTTTTTATAAACTTGCGATCGCAGTTGCGTTTGTTGATATTCTGTCAACAAATCAAAACGCTGTCCATGTTGCTTCATCGCCAGTTGTTCCGCAAACAGCCGTTGAATCCGTTCTTTCATCTCCCGCGCGGCTTTATTGGTAAAAGTAACCGCCAGGATATTTTCTGGATCAACGCGGTGTTTCAGAATCAGATTTGCAATGCGATAAGTCAGCGCTCGTGTTTTACCGGAACCTGCGCCAGCAACAACTAGCAACGGGCCGCTGTAATGTTCGACAGCTTGACGTTGGCTGGGGTTAAGGTGACTGAGAAAGTCAAGGGTTGTTGTCATAGATGTGAAAAAGCGATGTCTAAGGGCGGGCTAGGCCTACGCCTGGCATCACATCAATAGAGAGTTGCTATTGCCCAGGTTACAATATCCTAACGAAACTTGGTCAATAAAGATTGTGTGGCAATCTTCTTAACCAGAATGGTACTGTATCATGATTTATGTAGAAGCAAGAAAAAGCTATGCTGTCAGTCAAAGGCACATTCCAAAACGGTGTAGTTCATCCTAACGAACCAATTGAAGGGCATGAGGGGCAGTCAGTTATAATTGTGTTTGTCGAAGAAAACCGCACACCTGAGCCAGCAACGCCAGAAGACTCAGATTGGGATAAGCTGAGGCAGTTGATTAAAAACTGTGCAGTTGATACAGATATTAGCGATTTGGCACAGCAGCATGACCATTATCTCTATGGAATGCCAAAGCGAGAATCATAACCTTGACGAAAGTTTTTGTAGATACAGCTGCCTGGATTGCTCTTCTTAATGTTAGGGATAATCTTGATACCAGGCAAATGAGGTAATGGATAGACTTCTGCGCTTAGAAACACCTTTGGTGACAACAGAGTTTGTACTGTTGGAGGTTGCAGATGCTCTGTGTACACCAGTTAGCCGTATTCAGACAGTTTCTTTCATCAACAGTTTGAGATGAGAGTTTTAAAAAGTGTGCAAATCATCCCTTTCGACCAAAAATTGCTGGATGAAGGTTGGATGTTATACAGCCAGCGTCCTGATAAAGATTGGGGACTAACTGACTGTATTAGCTTTGCGGTGATGACACAGGAGGGGATTACTCAAGCCTTTACATCTGACCGGCATTTTGAGCAAGCAGGATTTACAAAACTGTTGTAAATCAAAAAATTCTGGGATTTAGACAAAGTTTGTGTTGTGGCAATTCATGAATTGTCCCGACAATACGTTAACTTTTCTACGTAGAAAAGTTAGCCACTAGTTATTCTGGCACGTTGTGTCGTAAAATCAGCCACGGGGAATCAAACATCAAAAAATAGTAGGCAAGCTCTAACTTGTTCTGTTGTCAACAGCAGGGGCAATTAATGAATCGCCTCTAAAAGTTTTCATGGGGACATAACAATGTTCCATAGCCCGTGGTTTATTTGCTTGCAAAACGCTGTACATACCTAATTGAGAGTATGGTCATCAATCGGACTATTGACTCCTTGAGTACCCAATTGACAAAATAATTACTAATTCGTAA
>JBGTMK010000238.1:0-3792 GCA_041743605.1 Nostoc sp. | reverse complement strand
CAAGGGCCAAATTTACTTTCAAGAATGATGGCGATTGTTCTGGAAAACAAGGGTAAATATTTGGGCTTATTGGTGCGACAGCTTATAGATATTGAATGGCTGGATACTAAGGAAATGAAACCCGCAACTGCTGAATTATTTTATCCTAAAATATCACCTTTTTTACAGGGATACTTTATTAATGATTCGGAGGACATGATTTTTAATTTAGATGCCACCACTATTATCCAAGCTCCCATGTGGGGGACTCATAATTGAACATTTAGTAATGGTTAACTAGGTAGAGAATTTTAATAATTCTTAATCTTTAATGACCAAATACCAAATCATTCTTAGCTGCCACATATCAAATTATTATCCATCACAAGTTTTGAGGTTAATCAAATGACATTCTTGTATAACAGTAGCCAGGAAAATGAGCATCTAATCTCTGAATTAGAAAATCAGAATGGTAACGCTAATATAGCCAATATTGCTAGCAATGAAATAACTTTATTAAATGCGATCGCTCAGGAATTTAAAACTTGGCGGCGACAGTTGCAAGACATTGTAACTCACATGCGCCAAGCGCCAGACCTAGATACACTATTCAAAATCACTGTAGCGCAAATTAGAGAAAAGATTGGCTGCGATCGCGCCTTAATTTATCAGTTTACTTCCCTGGAGTCAGGTAATGTGTTAGCAGAATCCAGAACACTGGGTTGGACACCAACTTTAGGCGAAAATATTCCCGGAATTATTTTTGGCTTATATACCAATCAAGACTATATAGAATCTGTAGTTATTGACGATATCAATCAGATACAACTTACACCTTATCAAAAGCAACTACTAGATAAATTTCAAATTAAAGCTAGTTTGAGTTTGCCAATTTTAGTAGAAGGTAAAGTATGGGGATTACTGTCAGTAAATAATTGCTACTCAATACGACAGTGGCAAGAAGTAGAGATTAGTCTACTATCTCAAATTACAACAGAACTGACCTATAAATTACAGAGCTTTGAATTCCAAAAAGAACAGCAACAGCGAATACTAGCAAAGAAATCGGTAGCTAAAGTCATCGACAAAATTCTGCGGGCTTCAAATGTCGATAAGCTTTTTCAAACAACCACTCAAGAAGTACGCCAATTACTAAAATGCGATCGCGTTGGCGTTTATCGCTTCAAATCTGACTGGAGTGGCGAGTTTGTCGCTGAGTCAGTGGGTAATGGTTGGGTAAAAATGGTAAGCCCTGATTTTTACATGGTCTGGGAAGATACCCACTTACAAGAAACTCAAGGAGGACGTTATGCCAAGGGTGAAAGTTTTGTGGTCGATGACATTTATCAAACGGGCCATGCTCAATGTCACATTGACATTTTAGAGCAGTATGAAATGAAGGCTTACATCATTGCACCGATATTTTCTGGAGAAAAACTATGGGGTTTGCTGGCAGCTTACCAAAATTCTGGGCCTCGTGATTGGCAACCTTGGGAAGAAAGCTTTGTGACTCAAATTGGCCTGCAATTTGGTGTGGCTATCTCACAAGGGGAATATCTAGAACAAGTGCAGACGAAATCTGACCAACTAGCTCAAATAGTTGAACAAGAAAAAGTTTTCACTAAGATAGTCAACCGCATTCGACAATCTTCAGATGTAGAAAGCGTCTTCAAAACAACCACTCAAGAAGTGCGTCAATCACTGCAATGCGATCGCGTCGCTGTCTATCGCTTTAACCCTGATTGGGGTGGCGAATTTGTGGCTGAGTCTGTGGGTAGTGGTTGGACAAAACTGGTAGGCCCTGATATTAAAACCGTTTTGGACGATACCTACTTGCAAGAAACTAAGGGAGGTAGGTATGTCAGAGGTGAAAACTTTGTTGTCAATGACATCTATGAAGTAGGGCTTGCTCCCTGCCATATTGAGATTTTAGAGCAGTTTGAAGCCAAAGCTTACATAATTGTTCCGATATTTTTCGGGGATAAATTGTGGGGTTTGCTAGCAGCTTATCAAAATTCTAGCAGCCGTGAATGGCAAAGCTGGGAAGTGAACTTTTTGGTTCAGACTAGCTTGCAATTTAGCCTAGCTAAATCACAGATAGATTATTTAGAATTAGTCCGGGTGAAATCTGATAAACTAGCTCAGATAGCGGAACAAGAGAAAGCCGTCACCAAAATAAGTAACCGCATTCGGCAATCTTTAGATGTAGAAGAAATCTTCAAGACAACCACTCAAGAAGTAAGGCAATTACTACGATGCGATCGCGTCGCTGTCTATCGTTTCAAGCCTGACTGGAGTGGTGAATTTGTAGCGGAATCAGCAGGTCATCTTTGGGTAAAACTGGTAGGCCCCGATATCAAAACCGTCTGGGAAGATACCCACTTACAAGAAACTCAAGGAGGTCGATATGCCCAAGGGGAAAACTTTGTTGTAAATGATATCTATCAAGTAGGTCATTCTCCTTGCCACATTGAAATTTTAGAGCAATTTGAAGTCAAAGCTTATGTAATTGTTCCTGTATTTGCTGGGGAACAATTGTGGGGCTTGCTGGCAGCTTATCAAAATTCTGGAACTCGTGATTGGGAAGAATCGGAAGTCACTTTGTTAGCACGCATTGGCAGCCAGTTAGGACTAGCATTACAACATACTGAATATTTGCAACAAGTAGAAGCGCAGTCAGCAAAATTAGCAGAAGCAGCAGCACGGGAAAAGGCAGCAAAGGAGTTACTACAACAACGATCTATTCAACTCCTAACAGCCCTTAGACCCGCTCTCAATGGCGACTTAACGGTACGCGCACCAATTACAGAAGACGAGCTAGGCACTATCGCCGATGCTTACAATAATACCCTACAAGCACTGCGGCAAATAGTCCTTCAGGTACAGGGGGCTGCTCAACAAGTTGCCCAAACTTCCAGTAACAGCGAGGCTTCACTAGCGGGACTAAACAATTTGGCGCAACAACAATCTGAGGAAATTACCGCAGCATTAGGTGACATTCAACAGATGGTAGACTCCACTCAAGCGGTGGTGGCGAACGCAGAGTTAGTGCAACTAGCAGTGCAACAAGCCAATCAAACTGTAGAGTCTGGTGATACTGCGATGAACCTGACTGTAAAAGCAATCCAAGGAATTCGTGAAACCGTTGCTCAAACCAGCAAAAAGATTAAACGTCTCAGCGAATCTTCGCAAAAAATCTCCAAAGTGGTGAATTTGATTGGTAATTTTGCCACACAAACAAACGTACTGGCTCTGAATGCAGCCATTGAAGCCACCCGTGCAGGTGAATATGGCAAAGGCTTTGCTGTCGTAGCTGATGAAGTCCGTTCTTTATCTCGCCAGTCAGCAGCAGCAACCATCGAAATTGAAAAATTAGTCCAGGAAATTCAAGCAGAAACCGGAGAAGTCGCAGTAGCGATGGAAACTGGCATTCAACAGGTGGTAGAAGGTACAAATCTTGTCAGTGACACTCGCCAAAACTTAAATGCGATCGTTTCTGCAACTGCCGAAATTAGTCAGCTAATCGAGCGAATTACCGCAGCGACTCAAAAACAAATGGCGCAATCTGTAACAGTAACTAAATCAATGCAAGATGTAGCAGAAATTGCTAACAAAACCTTTGCTGAATCTCAAGAAATTGCTACTGTGTTCCAAGATTTATCAGGAATGGCGCAAGAGTTGTTAACAACTGCTAGCAAGTTTAAAGTGAAATAGGGAATAGGGAGTTGGGAGTGGAAAATGATTTCTGAAATTCGATCTTATCAAGATTTAAGAGTTTGGCAAGAAGGCATGAATTTAGCTGAAATTTGCTAT
>JBGTMK010000237.1:0-18921 GCA_041743605.1 Nostoc sp. | reverse complement strand
CCGCTTTTGGTTTCCTCTCACCTGCCACATTGAGGCGACGAGAAAACTATGCTCAATAGCTTTTTTCACTTTTCTTAGAGGACGACGCGACCAACCAACTGCATCACAGAGTTCTTCTAGCTCATATAGGTCAATGTCTCGTTCCGTGCTAAAGACGATCCGAGCCTCCTTTGAAGAAGCTTCGCTAATGCTACCGGGGCTGGAGTTGCCCGCAGTTCCCGCTGTCTGCTCTTCAAAGGGGTTTGTCCTAGTTGTCGCTATAGATTCAGGAGTACTAAACCAAGTTTTCCAAAAACCCATGCCAACGTGGTTCGGGTAGTATAACTGAATTGGTTTCCACTCTCAGGAGTGTTGATTCATGTCTAACATAGCTACCCCCATTTACTACCCTTTACACTCCAAGTTTTTCGGTTGTTTTCGGGATTTGTAATGGTAACAGCCAGTTAAAGCGTGTTTCACACCAATCATTTTCAACTTTAGCATTTGTTGTAGAGGCTAGGAGAAATTCATCAAAAGGGAAGGATAATAAGTAATTCAAAATTTAAAAAGGAAAAAGCTAATCCTGGCAATTGCTCGTATAGAGCTTAAATGCACGTTAGCTTAGGAGTGAATTGTATACAAGGGATTGGGCATTAGCACTGGGTATTTAAGAACACTCTATTTCTTCTCCCCCCCAGTCCCTAACTAATTCCCAGTCCCCCATCCCAGCCCCCAATCCCCAACACCCAGTCCCCAGGTGACGAAAGCAAGCGAGTCTTACCCTTAACAATGGCTTCTGGTTTAAAATCTTCGACACTGGAACTCCTAAAGCGCTTTAACCGAGCGTTTCCCCAGTTTTATGAGCAATTCGTCAGCAGTGAAATTCAACTGCAAAATTTGCGGCTAGCCTACCGTCTCTATAAAACTAGACGCGCTGTGATTGAACTGAAACCGGAAGGTAGCAAAAGTGCCCTGCATTTTGCTTACCGCAACCAGTCTTTTCTCCTCAGCGATATTTTTGGTGTACTAGCAGCTTATGGGTTGACTATCCACGGTTTGAGTCTATACGGTCAGATCCGTCCGCCAATGTTAGTTTTTATCAAACTTTTGGTGTCTCGTGGTAGTAAAGCCTTGACCGATAAAACCGCAGAAAATGTCTGTCGCGCCATTCGCGAGGCTTTGGGAGGTCGGTTTGAGGTAGAAGAGATGCTGGCAGTAGAATTCAATCTTGACACTGGCTTAGAACAGGTACAAACTGAGTTCTATGTAGATCCGGTCTTTCATCTCCCCGCACTAGTGATTGAAGCCGATAATCAACCAGGATTATTCTACAAAGTGATGTACGCCATCTGGCAGGAAGACCTTCTGGTAGTCAATGCCAATTTACTAGTTTGGCGCGGACGTACACGGCTAATTCTCTACTTGTTGGGGCCAAATGAAAGCCTCATTCCTGAATATCTGGGTCACAAAATTGCTGAAGGAGTGCGACAGAGGTTGCTAGGTAAATGAAAAAAGTGAGGAGTTATGAGTTAAATAATTCGTAATTCGTAATTCGTAATTCGTAATTCGTAATTAAAAATTAATAATTCCTCACTCCTAACTTCTAACTCTCTTCCTATTCCGTATTTAGTCGCACCCGCCCTTAAGGGTACGATATAAGTATGGCAACTATCGAAATCTTGGGCGTTCCACACGCATACGAGCTAACGGCTCCCACTTCCTGCCCCCATGCTTTAGTATTTATCCACGGTTGGCTTAATAGCCGTGGATATTGGCAACCTGTGATTTCCCGCCTATCAGATGATTTGCAGTGCCTTTCCTATGATTTGCGGGGTTTTGGTGAATCGCAATCCCAGGTAAAAACTGATTTTAGTCGAGTACAAACGTCTCTGAGCCTGACGCCCATCTCCAATAGTGCGGTTGGCTCACCTTTCGATTCTATTTACACTCCTGCTGCCTACGCTCAGGATTTAGCAGCTCTTCTGAAGCAGCTGAATATTAAGAGTGCTTGGCTAATTGGTCACTCGTTGGGTGGGACGATCGCTCTTTGGGGAGCAGATCAAATGCCTGAGTGTGTTAAGGGAGTTATCTGTATCAACGCTGGCGGTGGTATTTACCTCAAAGAAGCCTTTGAGCAGTTTCGCTCGGCGGGTCAGAAATTTTTGCAAGTCCGCCCTCGGTGGCTGTCCCAAGTGCCTTTGATTGATTTGCTGTTTACTAGAGCCAGTGTGGCACGTCCTTTAGACCGCCATTGGGCACGTCAGCGGGTAATTGATTTCGTCGTGGCTGACCCAGAAGCTGCTCTGGGAACTCTGTTAGACTCCACAACGGAAGAAGAAATCAATCGTTTACCTGAGCTAGTATCCCAACTGAAGCAGCCAGTTTATTTTTTGGCTGGCGCGGAAGACAAAGTTATGGAACCCAAGTATGTGCGCCATTTAGCTAGCTTTCATAGACTGTTCCAATATTGTGCTGACAATGTTTTGGAAATTCCTAATTGCGGACACCTGGCTATGTTGGAACAGCCGGATGCTGTAGCTGATCACATCCGGTCGATAGTCATTGGGCATTAGTCATTGAGCATTGGGCAAAACGCCTCGCTATCCATGTACAGCACTCATTACTCAGTACTCTTGAGGGGCATTGGGAATTTGTGGTTACAAATGACTAATGACTAATGACAAACGACAAATAACTACTCATAAGGTTGATACAACTTCATTACCTGGGTAAGCGCTAATCTAGACTCAACGCCTAGTGTAAGGGGCGATTTATGACCACGGGATAGATGGTCAGCTGCGGCACAGCCGATCATGGCGGCGTTATCGGTACAGAATTTTAGAGGTGGGAATAAAACACGCAGGTTATGTTTGACTGCGGCGTCTTGGAGGTTTTTTCTCAACCCGCTATTAGCTGCTACACCGCCACCAATTGCAATTGTGTCTAGGCCGTGGTCAAGGGCACAGGCGATCGCTCTTTTGGTTAGCGATCGCGCTACAGTATCCTGAAAGCTAGCTGCTACATCTGCCACTGGCACTTGTCCACCATCTTTCTCTAACTGCTGCACTAAACGCAATACAGCCGTTTTTAACCCACTGAAACTCGCATCATAACGATGAAACCCTCCACCAGGTAGAGAAACTTTTCCTTCCGGTAGGGCAAAGGCTTGAGAATTTCCCTGTTGTGCCAACTTGTCAATCACTGGGCCACCGGGATAACCTAGCTTTAACAGTCGCGCCACTTTATCAAAGGCTTCACCCGCTGCATCATCACGGGTTTGTCCCAGTGTTTCGTAATTACCACAATCTTTGACATAAATCAAGCTTGTATGTCCGCCTGAAACTAATAAACTAAGGAAAGGGGGATTTAAAGTTGATTCGCTTAAGTAAGTTGCATAAATGTGACCTTCGAGGTGATGAACTCCCAAAAATGGCTTGTTATGTACCATCGCCAGGGTTTTGGCAGCAGTTAACCCCACCAATAGCGCACCTACAAGTCCAGGGGCACAAGTGGCGGCAATTGCGTCAATTTGTCCCCAGTCTAGTTGGGCTTGCTCTAAGGCTTGAGCGATCGCTTCATTGATTGTTTCCAAGTGTTGGCGAGACGCTACTTCTGGCACTACCCCACCGTACTGCTGATGGACTGGAATTTGCGAGGCTACGATACTGCTACAAACTTGACGATTGTTAACAATTGCGACGGCAGTTTCATCACAACTGGTTTCTATTGCTAAAACGGTTGCCATTGGGAGTGCTGAGTATTAGAGGCAAAATCTTTCTTCTTTACTACCCTACAACAACAATTCTTCTACTCAGCACTCGTTACTCAGGACTCAGCACTCATTACTCAGGACTCATTTTGGTTGAGAAGCTTTAACTTTTATTTACTTAAACTTTACTCGGTTCCCACCCAAGAGTATGATGACTTCCTAGTTATGCAAAAAAACAACTGTACAAGCCGCTTCGTTTTGTACAAAGAACTTCTTGTTTTGTAATAAAAGGAAACAACTCTATGCGACGATTGTTTGCTTTGATGTTAGCGATTAGTCTTTGGTTCAATTTTGCCCCCCCAGCACAAGCTTTAGGGGCTAATTTGACACCGTGCAAAGACAATCCCGCTTTCCAAGAGCTAGCAGCTAATGCCCGTAATACCACCGCTGACCCCCAATCAGGGAAAAAGCGGTTTGAGCGTTATTCTCAGGCGCTATGCGGACCTGAGGGGTATCCCCACTTGATTGTTGATGGTCGTCTAGATCGGGCTGGTGACTTCCTAATCCCTAGCATTCTATTTCTATATATTGCTGGTTGGATTGGTTGGGTAGGTCGTGCCTATCTACAAGCAATCAAAAAGGAATCTGACACTGAACTCAAAGAAATCCAGATCGATCTTGGTTTGGCATTACCCATCATCCTCTCAGGCTTTGCTTGGCCAGCAGCAGCAGTCCAAGAATTTCTCTCTGGAAAACTAGCAGCCAAGGATTCAGAAATCACTGTTTCCCCACGCTAAATCAGCTTAACTAATTCATTTGTTTTGGAGACTAAATTCATGGCAGAGAAAGGCGACCAATCATCTTATTTGATTAAATTCATTTCTACAGCGCCTGTGGCAGCTACTATCTGGCTGTTTATTACAGCAAGTATCTTGATTGAATTCAACCGCTTTTTCCCCGACTTACTTTTCCATCCACTACCGTAAGTGTCAAATGGGATTTAGGAGAGTTGAATGTCTTGTGTTTTGCCTAGTATTGTGTAGTTGATGTATTCAGCTTAATTAGGCAGAATTATCACCAAAATATGCAGCAAAAATAGTTTTTTGAAACTCGTGATTCTGTTTACAGATCGCGAGTTTCACAGTTTTAAAACTAGCTAAATTAATTTTTCTAAACTTCCGAGCAAAAAAACATCTTTAGCCACAATTATTATTAATATAAAAATGCCACCATTTTAATTTAGAGGCTGAACATAAAATATGGCACAAGCAGTAGATGCATCAAAGAATCTTCCCAGCGATCCAAGAAATCGGGAAGTTGTTTTTCCCGCATTCGGCGATCCTCAGCTAGGCAACCTAGAAACCCCGGTTAATTCTTCTCCCTTGATCAAGGGATTCATTAATAATTTACCTGCCTATCGCCCAGGTCTAGCTCCTGCTAGACGCGGTTTAGAAGTTGGTATGGCTCATGGTTACTGGCTATTTGGCCCCTTTGCCAAATTAGGCCCACTGCGAGACACAGCTAACGCTAACTTAGCTGGCTTACTGGGAGCTATTGGCTTGGTTGTAGTTCTCACAGGCGCTCTATCGCTGTATGCAAATAGCAATCCACCCAAAGCACTTCCTAGTGTTACCGTACCCAAGCCTCCAGGAGATGCTTTTAACTCTAAAGAAAGCTGGAACAACTTCGGCAGTTCTTTCTTGATTGGTGGTATTGGTGGTGCAGTAGTTGCTTACTTTTTGACTAGTAATTTGGCACTAATTCAAGGTCTATTTGGTTAATTACTAGCAGTTAGGAGTTAGGAGTTAGGAGTTTAAATTTATAACTTTTAACTCCTAACTCCTAACTTATTTAAACAAAACCGTTTCAATGTCATTTAAAGCAGTTTCAAAATCGTCATTAACGATTTGAATATCAAATTCATCTGCCGCTTGAATTTCTTCTTGGGCGCGGAGTAGACGACGGGCGATCGCTTCTTCGGAGTCTTGGGCACGAAAGCGGATTCGTTTCTCTAATTCATCAAAGGAAGGCGGTAAAATAAAAATGCTCTGGGCACTGGGGAAGGAAGCACGAATTTGTCTTGCCCCTTCTAGTTCAATTTCCAACACCACCAACTTACCGGAATGAATTTGGTTAAGTACAGCTTCACGGGGAGTGCCGTAATAGTTACCAGCAAATTCTGCCCATTCTAAAAATTCACCTTCAGCAACTAATTGTTCAAACTTGCTGCGGCTGATGAAGTAATAATTTTTACCATCAATTTCCCCTGGACGGGGAGAACGTGTCGTCACGGATACGGAATAATAGAGTTCTGGATGACGCTCTAGGAGCGATCGCATTAAAGTGCCTTTGCCGACCCCACTAGGGCCAGTTAAAACAATTAATCTGCCTAAATGTAAACATTCTTCGGTAGTAGCACTACTCTGGATGGGTAAAACTGGCATCATCCCTTCAACCTGTGAATCAATCAATAGATATTATTCATTAGTGTTGTGTTCTTGGTCTAGTCCACTAGTGACTAAAGAATTTGTAGCAAGAGTGACAGAAAATTTGTCTAATTCACATGGTACTGCCGATACGGTGCAAAGAGGAGTGGGAATAACCCACTGCTAGTCAATTATCTACAGTTTGATGATCGCGGGAAATCACAAAGCGATTTGCTACCGTTTCCGGCTGAATCGCTGACAGAATTACGTGGCTGGAATCGGTGATAATTACAGCCCTAGTCCGACGACCGTAAGTTGCATCAATCAGTTGACCTCTGTCCCGTGCATCGGTAATAATCCGCTTAATCGGGGCAGACTCTGGACTGACAATGGCAACTACTCGGTTGGCAGACACGATGTTACCAAAGCCGATGTTGATTAACTGAATATCCATAAAAAAACTGACGCTAAACGCGGTTTGAGAAGCTTGAAATAAACTTATCCTCATGTTATCGCCAAAAAACAGGAGTTACAACGATTAAATTCAAGCCAGTCTGCGTTTTTAAATAATGTCTGCTTTTTTTAGCTATTTATCAGCTATATTTCCTTAAAATCATCCCAAAGATATATGTGAAATTTCACTGATACAAGCTATTTGGGTGATGTACATTTATTTTGTTTGAAATAAGTATCTGCCTCGGAAATTGATGGAGAGCAAAATTGATTGGAACAGCCTCGCTCTAAGTGTACTGGCTGAGTACAATGTCAGTGCATCTCAATTGGTATTCTTGGGTCATAGCGAAAATGTGACGTTTCGCGTTGACACTCGGAATAATCAAAATTTGGCAACATCTAAAGAAAATGATGAGCAAGGGTTATTTGTTCTCCGTATCCATTATCCGATCGCTGAGTTTTGCGATCGCATCTGGCAACAAAATGCCGTCATTGAGTCAGAACTCATGTGGCTGACTGCGTTGCATCGAGATACAGATTTGGTCGTCCCATACCCCGTACAGAACCGCAGTGGCAGTTTTATTACCTCTGTCGCAATTGATGACACTAGCCGAAAGCTCAACTGTACACTACTAAAGTGGGTCGATGGTTTCCCTCTCGACACCGAAGCTACAGCGATTCAGGCTAGGGGAATCGGGGAACTTATGGCTCAGTTGCACCAGCACACCAGCCTTTGGCAATTGCCTTCAAGCTTCACACGACCAAAATATGACTGGGAGCAACTACACGCCTCACTAATGAAACTGCGATCGCTAGTAGATGCTAGTACGATATCTATGACTGATTTCACTGTGCTTGAGAGTACGGTTCAGCGAATTAGTAATGTGATGACAGCACTAGAAAAAACATCCACCAATTGGGGTCTGATTCACGCAGACCTGAATGAAAATAATTATATTTTTTATGCAGGTGAGGTGCGGGCTATCGATTTTTCCTGTTGTGGCTTTGGTTACTACCTTTATGACATTGCTCATACACTGCTGCATCTGTTTCCCGAAAACCGTAGATCGTTCGTCAGGGGATATCAAAGCGTGTGTCAGCTGCCCGATGATTATCAGAGGATCTTGGAGGCGTTCTTTCTGGGAGCAATAATAAACAATTTTGCTTTTTTAGCGTCGCAGCCAAATGAACACAATTACTTATTAGAAACTGTACCCTACGTTAGTGAAAGCTTCTGTAGCAAATATCTTAGAGGCGAGGCATTTTTGTTCGAGTTATAGCTGTTCTACTTTGTTAACGGTTCAGTTTTGTCTCCTAGATTTACAGCACGCAACCGTCGTACACTTCCAGCTTGACAATCGCGTAACCAAGCTTTAATTCCTTGGGCAACAGTACCCTTACTACTATCGCGTGGTGGGGATAGTGGCTGCTGTGCTGAATTGGAACCAATTTGAGAAAACATCATCACTAGTCGCCAACCACTTTCAGTTTTAGTCAACAACAGCCAGTGGAATTGCTGCAATTCTATAAGTTTCTTTCCTATGTACTGCCGTTCTAAGGTAGTAAAGAAAACTTGCTCAATTCCTGATGCAGAACTTTTAGACGCATCTGCACTATATTCTTCCAGGTTAAGGGGCAGAGGAGTAAACTCAGGTCTTCCTGCCACTAGCATATAACTGTAAACATCACTGCTTCTACTGAGGCGGCGGGCGCGTTGACTAGCGCGATTTGTATAACTAGGCAAATATTGCAGTAGTTGTGTAGTTAATGTTTCTAAATTTTGCTCAGAACACAAAGACTTTGCGCCAGTATTGACATTTTCCCTTTGTGCTAGCACCAAAGGTTTAGAGGAGAGGTTTGTCGATAACGCTGGGTAAGCAAGGCTATTTGATACTAAAACCCAGAAGCCACAAACTAAAAGCCAACTATAATTTTTCTTCCTGAGCGAAGAGGCAAGATTGTTCTCCCCTACACCCTGCACTCTGTCTCCCAGTTTCTCACTGACTCTTAGCTTCATGCCACCGTGGTTAACTCCTCAGAAATCCTTTTCCAGGCTAACTCAGGCTCAGTAGCAGTAGTGATGGGACGCCCAATTACTAGGTAATCTGCGCCGGCTTTAATGGCTTGCGTTGGGGTGAGCGATCGCTTTTGATCTGCATTATCTGCCCAAGTTGGTCGTACTCCCGGACAAACTAGCAAAAAGTCATCTCCACAAGTTTGTCGCAACTGCGCCACCTCTTGAGGCGAACAAACTGCCCCATCCAAACCAGATTCTTGAGCTAGCAGAGCCATTTCTAGAGCATATTCGGGCAATTCCAGAGGTATTTTTAAATCAAACGCCAACTGCCTAGCAGAAATGCTTGTTAGCAAAGTAATAGCAATTAACTTAGGTGGTTCTACACCAGCTTTTGCAGCCCCTTCCTGTGCCGCCTCCGTTGCGGCTTTCAGGGCATCTCTACCAGCAGTAGCATGAATTGTCAGTAAATCCACTCCGTATCTAGCCGCACTCCGGCAAGCACCAGCAACGGTATTGGGAATATCATCAAACTTTAAATCCAAGAAAATGCGCTTTTGTCGGGACTTTAGTTCTTCTAGGATTTTTGGGCCAGTACTGGTAAATAACTCTAAACCAACTTTCCAAAAACCGACTTGCGGAAGTTGATCTATAAGAGCGATCGCACTTTGTTCATCCGGCACATCCAAAGCCACAATAACTCGTTGTTCTGCCTGTTCACCATTCACCATTCCCTACTCCCCATTCCCATTTAAGGCACTAAACGCACAAACTTATTTTTCCCAACTTGTAAAACCTTACCTTGTAATTCACTAAGAGAATCAAAAGTGGTATCAGCATCAGTAATGCGATCGCCATCTAAGCGCACTCCACCCTCTTGAATTTTCCGTTTTCCTTCACCTGTACTTTTGCACAAGCCACTGACATTGAGAATATACGCTAACTTAGTAGGAAATTGCTGTACGCCAGCTAGAGAAAATTCTGGAACTGCACCTTCCTTACCACCGCTTTGCGCTGCTTCTTTTGCCTCTTGGGCTGCGGTTTCGCCGTGATACTGTTTCACAACTTCCCATGCTAGGAGTGTTTGGCGATCGCGGGGATTTTCTGGCAGTTGATCCAAAGGTAAATCCGTCAATAGTTCAAAATACTCCGCCAGCTGATGATCAGGAACTCCTTGCAACTTTTGATACTTTTGCCCTGGGTGTTCTGACAATCCGATATAATTACCTAAAGACTTAGACATTTTTTGCACCCCATCTGTGCCAATCAAAATTGGCAACAGCATCCCAAATTGGGGCTTTTGACCAAAATGGCGCTGCAAATCTCTGCCTACAGCAATGTTAAATTTCTGATCAGTCCCACCTAATTCCACATCTGCCTCAACTGCAACCGAATCAAAACCTTGCATTAACGGGTACAGGAACTCATGGATAAAAATCGGATTCTCTTTTCTATAGCGATCGGCAAATCCTTCCTTCGCCAACATCTGCCCCACCGTCATCGTGGAGAGTAACTCTAAAATTTTCTCTAAGTTGAGTCCAGAGAGCCACTCGGAGTTATAACGCACCTCTAACCTTCCTGGTGTGTCAAAATCCAAGATAGGACGTACTTGATCAAGATAAGTCTGAGCATTTTGCGCCACGTCTTCTTCTGTAAGCTGACGACGCACTTCAGATTTACCAGTTGGATCGCCAATCCGCGCTGTAAAATCGCCAATAATTAAAACTGCTGTATGACCTGCATCTTGAAAACTTCGCAGTTTTCGTACTGGTATGCTATGACCTAGATGAATATCAGTACCCGTTGGGTCAATCCCTAATTTGACCCTTAAAGGTTGGTTTGTAGTTAGTAAGAGCCTTTCTAAACTTTCGCTGTTAACATCAACTGATTGTGGGAAAACTTCTACTACACCACGACGCAGCCAAGCAAAATCTGGTGTCATACTAAGAGACTCATCATTAGCTACGTTTTGCACACTAGAAGTTAAGTTGGTTATAAACACTTGCAATTTATCCACTTTCTCATCTGCCAAACTACTATAATTGCAAAAAATTAACCGCCTTGCTTCACCCAATCAATTACAGTTAAATTTACAAGTAAGGAAGTGAAATAGCCGTGTCGTCGTCTAGGACTTTTGAAGATAAACAGCCACAGCGTCGGGCTTCATCAGGTTTTGAGTTTTTGAAAGGAGTCGGTCAGGTAACTGGCGGTACTCTCCTCTCAATCACCATGCTGGCAAGTTCCATTGTAGCCGGAGGACTGGTTGGTTTAGCCATCAGTTTCCGTAATTTGCCAGATGTGAGACAGCTACGTAACTTCTTTCCCTCAGAAACGACTTACATTTATGACGTTAAAGGTAAACTCTTAACGAGTATTCACGGAGAAGCCAACCGGGAAGTCGTACCCCTAGATAGAATTTCCCCAAATCTCAAACGGGCGGTATTGGCAAGTGAAGATAGCCACTTTTACGATCACCACGGTATCAACCCCACTGGTGTTGGACGTGCTGTAGTAGTTAACGCTGTAGCAGGTGGAGTCAAAGAGGGTGGCTCTACTGTTACTATGCAATTGGTAAAAAACCTATTTTTGTCTCGCAAGCGTGCCTTTACCCGGAAGTTAGCGGAGGGGGTGCTGGCAATTCGGTTAGAACAAATTCTCACTAAAGACCAAATTTTAGAAATGTACCTCAATCAAGTTTATTGGGGTCATAACAATTATGGTGTACAAACGGCAGCCCGCAGTTACTTTAATAAGTCGGCAGAATATTTAAGCTTGGGTGAGTCAGCAATGATGGCGGGTTTAATCCAAGCACCAGAAGAATTCAGCCCGTTTGCGAGTATGAAGCTGGCAAAACAAAAGCAAAAAGAAGTGCTGGGACGGATGCTGGAATTGAACTGGATCAGCCAGTCAGAGTACGACGATGCCCTCAAGCAAGAAATCAAACTTGGTAGAATCAAATCCTTTCAAGGTAGTGCCCTACCTTACATAACCAATACTGTAGCTCAGGAGTTGGCCAAGAAGTTTGGGCGTGAGACACTACTCAAAGGCGGGATGCGGGTGCAAACTACAGTTGACGCCAACTTCCAAATGATGGCGGAGGAAACTGTCAGTAAGTGGCATAAATCACTGCTTGGACAGGGATTATCTAAGAATCAAATCGCCTTGGTGGCAATTGATCCACGCACCCACTTTATTAAAGCACTGGTGGGCGGTGTAGATCCTAAGACTAGTGAATTCAATCGTGCAACTCAATCTCTACGGCAGCCCGGATCTTCTTTTAAACCCTTTGTCTACTATGCTGCTTTTGCCACTGGTAAGTATGCGCCGGACTCAACGGTAATAGATTCTCCAGTCAGCTATCAAGATGGTAGTGGTCGATACTCTCCCAGAAATTATGATGGGGGTTTTAGCGGGCCTATGCCAATCCGTACAGCTTTAGCCCAGTCGCGCAATATCCCCGTGATTAAGATCGGTAAGGCTATTGGCATGAATAGAGTAATCGAAACTTGCCGTACCTTGGGCATCATGAGTCCGATGGAACCAGTTACCTCCCTACCCCTGGGTGCAATTGGTATGACTCCTTTAGAAATGGCTAGTGCTTATGCTACCTTTGCTAATTACGGCTGGCAATCTCCACCGACTGTAATTGCCCGTGTCAGCGATAGTAGTGGTAATGTGCTACTGGATAACACCCCTAAACCCCAGCTAGTTCTAGACCCTTGGGCATCAGCAGCCATTATCGATGTAATGCGATCGGTAGTTACTGATGGTACAGGTAAAGGTGCCGCCATAGGTCGTCCAAGCGCTGGTAAGACGGGTACAACTTCTTCAGAAAAAGATATTTGGTATGTTGGGACTGTACCACAGCTAACAACAGCTGTCTGGGTGGGAAGGGATGACAACAGACAACTAGCTAGCCGTGCGACGGGTGGCGGTATGGTTGCTCCCATCTGGAAAGATTTTATGCAAAAAGCACTTAAGAATGTACCAGTAGAAAACTTCAAGCCGCCTTCCCAGTTTTCTCGGCCTAAGTCACGATAATAATTTTAGATTTTGAATTTTGAATTTTGGATTTTGGATTGGCTATTAATCCAAAATCTAAAATTAACTAAGCCTGTTTCTCTAGCTCGGCTTTCATCCGTTCTAAAGTGAGGTGCATTTGGTCAAACATTTGCTGCGGAGTAACACCAAACTGACCTAATTGTGTTTTCAGTTGTTCTACTGTCATTTGTGCCATAAAATCTTCTGATAGCTCGAAACGCTTCATAAAGATGCGATATCGATCCATCATGGCTTCCATTTGCTCAATAAACAGCTTTTTGCCATCGCGGTCAAATTTGCCGTAGTTGTTACCAAGCTTGATTAGCGCTTGATAATCCTCAAACAGCTGTTTCGCTTCTTGCTGAACTATCTCAGAATCGAAGAATCCCATATTGCTTAGATTAAACTGAGTGTCCAGACTCAGTAGCTTAATAGTTTTACTTCTATTTATTATTTTAGTCTAGGGGAGTAATCTAGTGACAAAGCTTCGGTTTTAGTACGGTTTGTTACCGAAATTTCAACACTTGACTTGAGAACCTTTCCCCTGGGTAAACCGACTTAATAAAGCTGCGATACTAAGAGCTTTAGCCATTGATTTAGGATTGGTGTTTTCACTCGGTTGAATTTTCAGACCGGGAGCGTATTTCAAGGCTAGTGAATTTTGCGGGTTCAGTTTTAATGCTTGATAGATGTAAACCCTAGCCATTCCGATAAATTTTTGTTTGAGATGTACCAAACCTAATAAAGCATAATAGTCGCTGTTATTTGGCTCTAACTTGATGGCATCACGCAGTTCTTGCACAGCTAGCGGCCAATTGCCTAGCCTGACGTACTCAATAGCTCGCTGGTAGTGGCGTTGAGCGTAGTTTGTCAAAACTGGTTTGCCGTCAGTTTGTTCAGATAATGTCAATTCAACTGGCTTGACTTTTACCTCAGAGATGATGGGAACAGCTTTTTGCGGTGGGAATAGGTCTGGTTTATGCAACCGTAAGTATACTAAATTCAGTATATTAATTTGTTGCGTCACTTGGTAGAACTGATCTAGTGATTTATATTGGGCTTCTGCATAGGAGGCGATCGCTTCTTCATAAAATAATTCTGCTTGGGGTGTAGACATTTCTATCATTTCCTGAGCTATGGCACTTTGAGAAGACAAAGGCTTCTGCTCTGAAACTCTTGCATCTGATCGCAGCATCGCTATGGCAATCAAGCGCTTCTGTCGATGTTTCAGCTGTTCATAAGCTGGATTGATTAAATGGCTAAATATTGCCGTAGCTAATTCTTGGTCTGGATTACAGTTTTTGGCATTGCGATCGGGATGTAGCAGCTTGGCTAAACTGTGATAGCGTTTAAAAATCTGGCGATCGTCAGCAATTACAGAAATTCCTAGCACAGCGTAAGGATCACAAAGCTGTTCAAGCCATTTTGGCGGTAGGAAGGTCTGTGACATAGTAGTAATAAAGCTGTTAAAAACTTAAAATTAGCATCAAAGCTCAATGCACAGTCATGTGAAACTTACTCAAATTTCTTCAAGTACTAAATTAATTATGCGTGGGACTTCCCATCTAAAAGTTTGAAGGGCAAAGCGGGGTAGTTGCTGTCTGATTGTCGGAACTGTGGTATTGGTAGATTTATTAGAAATATGTTGACTAAGCGCAAAAGTCGAAGTGTTGCCGCTGTTTTAGCTTTTTCTGGCACACTAACAATTTCAGGATTACATAAATTCTATTTGGGACAGCCGTTGTGGGGTATTTTGTATGTGCTGCTTTCCTGGACGCCGATCCCCAAGGTAGCTAGTGCCATTGAGGGAGTTTGGTATTTAGCCCAAGATGAAGAAGCTTTTGATCGTAATTTTAATCTAGGTAAGTCAGCAACAAGAAACTCACAAAAGGTGAGTAATCAGGTAGGAGCGATCGCTGATGCAATGCGTGAATTAGATGCTCTGCGCCAGGATGGACTGATTTCAGAGTATGAATTTGAGCAAAAGCGCCGCCAATTGCTAGACCAGATTTCTTGAGGTGAGCGACAATCATGAATAACTGGCTACCTTTGAACCCCAGGCTGCAAAAACTCCGCGCCAAGCTCCTCAACGATCCCTACTATCGCCTACAATCTGGGGAAGAAATTCAGATAGCGGCAAAATTAGGTATTCGCATTGATGTTAATCAAGCCACTGTAGATGATTGGTTACGCCTACCAGGTTTGTCAATTCACCAAGCGCGATCGCTTGTAGAACTTTCACGTTCTGGTGTGAAATTTTACTGTATTGAAGATATTGCTGCGGCTTTGGCTATACCAGCGCCGCGCCTGGAACCATTAAAGCCTCTGCTGAATTTTGTTTACTATGACCACGAATCTCTAGAAAATCCGACCCATTTAGTCAACCCAAACACAGCAACAGTTGAAAAGTTAGCACAAATTCCATTTATAGATTTGTCTCTGGCGGAAGCAGTGGTGCAAAACCGACAATTAGCCGGGCCTTACCGTAACCTGGCTGATTTCCAGCGACGGTTGGAGTTAACTGGTGATGCGATCGCTCAGATGATGTATTTTCTCCGTTTTTAAAAGGTTATTTAAACTATTAGATTTCAGATAGTTTTCAGAGTTCAACTACACTGTCACAATTTCTCAGTTGTAGCTGGAACCTTGAGACGTGAAGAGGCTTTTTGCAATATGCTGGGTTTCACACTTAGCCAAACTTGTTTCCGGTCATCTTCTGTGTAGCCAACAACAACTGCCTCTATCGTTGAACCGATATTAGGATACATCTCTGGGGTCATATATTCTGTATCTACAAAATCTGTAATCTGGATAATGCCTCTTACATTTTCATCACTAATATCAATGAAGATCCCAAATGGAGCGTGATACTCAACCTTTCCCTCAATGAGTTCTCCAAGGCGATACTTAGACTTTACTTGGTTCCAAAAATCATTGATCATGCGATTACTCCGACTTTAAAAATCTAGGAAATTGGTTCAAAATCAAAAATAATTTGTGAGGAATTGCTAGCTCAATATCCGGCCCACCTTGATAGGGTTTTTCAAGGGGCTTAAAATAGCGATCATAAGTTTCTTGGTCAATTGTAACTTCTAGAATTCCGTCCTTGTAGTACTTACAATACTCCTGGGCAAGATTCCTGCTGCTCGGAGCAGCAAAATAACACTTTCCATCAGCATTGGGAGGATTCTATGGGAAATCAGGAGGATGAAAACCATCCTTGAGAAATTTTTGCCCTTTCCCCTTCTGAGGAGCTTTATAAATTGTTACTGTTTGCACCGAGTTCAAAAAATTCCGCAGGAATCAAAAAATAATCCCGTACCTTAACTGTCTATTTCAATCCAAATAGGACTTACGCAAAAACCCTCTCAAACTCTCATTCCTCCGTGACCTCTGCGCCCTCTGTGGTTCGTTTTCCGTTACCCGTGCGTAAGTCCTATCAAAATCAAATAAACCCAATGCGATCGATAGGCCAAAAGCGAAACGTTGCCCGACCGATGACATTTTTTCTGGGTAAAAAGCCCCAATAGCGAGAGTCATTACTATCGTTGCGGTTATCTCCCATGACAAAAAATTCGTCTTCTGGGACTTTCACCGGTTGGTATGGCTGATTTGGTGGTTCCGCTATGTAGTCTTCTGCTAAGGGTTGACCGTCGAGGTAGACTTTGCCAGAAGCAACACTAATTACCTCACCAGGCTGGCCAATAACCCGCTTGATGAAGGCTTGATCTTTGGGATATCCTCGACGTTGTAGTTCTGCGGGTGGCTGAAAAACAATAATATCCCCAGTTATGGGAGGGTGAAAATGGTAGGAGATTTTTTCTACCACCAAGCGATCGCCTGTATGTAAGGTTGGCAACATCGAATCAGAAGGTATATAACGGGGTTCAGCGATAAAAGTCCTGATTAGGAATGCCAAACACAATGCGATCGCAATTAAAATCAGATTTTCTTGCCAACTACGCCATAATTTTAACGACGCACGCTCTTTTTCTGCATCACTTTCGTGAGGAATCATAAAAGTTTCTAGCCAGTTTAAGAAGTAAGACAAATACCTTGATTATTTTGACTCAAAAGGTATATTGATAGGAAAGTTGGGTTTAACGTCAAATCATACACATATTAAATAATACACTATTGCGTTTATTACAGATAAGTAATATTACTATCAACACAACTATGACCTGTCTTAGGTAAGATAAGCTAATTATTAAGATTCCTAGACAAATAATCAAAAACTTTAATTCTAATTGCTGTAATTATAAGACAAGTTATCAGTTGATTTTCGGTTTTGCTTACTCCTGCTAAAAAAGTAGTTACCCACTCGTAGGACGATACAGCTAGTACAACGCGGCGTAAATAAACCTACCATTTCAAACAGGCACAAGCCTTGATATATCAATCTTTTAACTTTTGACTTTTGACTTTTGAGTTCCGCCTTGCGGTACTAGTGGGTTTTCTTTGAGCAGAAAATTGGTGGTTGAGTAGCCAAGCACTTTACATAATGTCTGACAATCCCTGCTTCACTTTACCGAAAAAAGGCAGAGGGCAGTCTCATTAGAGGCTGAGTTTCAAGAAAATATATTTTGATATGTATATAAAGTAATCCAAAGTAAAAAAAAGTACATTTCAGTCTAGATTTAAATGGTTCAAGAGATAAATGCAATTCTATTTTAAAAACTTGCCTATATATGTAATCAACTTCCGTAATTACACGGTGACAGTGAATATCCAATTGTACTATTAATAGGATATAAATCTTCTTAGAATCGAGAAAAACATTAACAAACATAAAGCTACTAGAAATTTAGGCTAAAGTATCAGCATCTAAAAGAGAACTGATCTGGCTATAGAATTATTTTTGCTCAATGAGTAAAAAGTATCAAGATTAACGAATAAGTGCCCCTTGGCAATGAGAAACTATATTGAATCAATTTTCGTCTGTTTATTTCATAGAAAGTACAAGGTAACATTCTGTCAGTTAAAAATTTAACTTTTTCTTAAAAAGGAAGCAATAGCAGCAGGCAGTAGAATATATCTCATCAAGAATAGAACTAATAGTTAACCAGACTGCTTTTTGAAAGATATTCCACCTCTTGTAAGTAGTTTTGTCTGTTAGTCAAACAACTCACTAATTTGTGTGTAAGTTATGTAACTTTCCGATGAGAAAGTGTGGCTATAAAAACTTCAGCCCGTGAAAAGTACAAATTATAAGTGCTACAGCCTTAGTTCATCTTATTTGCAAAGCTATAAAACTTGAAAGAATAATGCCGTCTTAGCGATGAAGTAAAAAACAGCAACTAATTGAGAATTCTATGAATAAAAGGATGCTGGGGTGTGATTAATTATCTGATTGTTCTTCTTGTTAAAGCCAGTAGTAAAAATGTGAAAGTGCAGACCTGGACTTTTACAATTGGGTTGAAATTAAACTCAGCGATCTTCCAAATCTAGAGCATCTAGATTTAAGTTAAACCAGTATAGTTTGTCTCTCAATTCTAAATTTGCATTAGTCCCAATTCCGGTTTTGATGCTTACCAAAAAGTAGTTGGTATCTAAAACATCAACAAACAATGTATTATAATATACAGTCATAGGTGTGGTTGATGGTTTGATTTTTGAAGGAGGTATGAGGTGGAAAACAATAAATCGTTTCTGTGGCCAGAAGGAATATTAATTGCGCTACTTGCTTTAGGTGGTGTTTTTAGCCTTGCTTTCATGATGCTTCTAAGGCCAAATCCTTCGGATGCTCAGATTAGACAAAGTATAAACGTAAAACCTATAGTTGCTAATATAGGAACTCAGCAGCGCATTGAGAAATTAAAGGCGGCGATGCTTACAAGTTGGCAACAAGAAGCACAAACCAAAGGACTATCCTACGCTGTACCATTACGTTTTCAAGGGGCAACAGTTAAAGCAGCAAAACTCACTCAGAGTGAGAAAGTAATTGCTCTCACCTTTGATGATGGCCCTTGGCCTGAAACTACAGGGCAAGTGCTAGATATTCTGAAATCAAATAATATCAAAGGGACGTTTTTTGTCGTTGGGCAGAACCTCAAAAATTATCCAGAATTAGGAAAGCAGATTGTCGCTCAAGGTCACGTCATTGGCAATCATACTTGGCATCATTGGTACCACTTCTTTAATCAACAAGCTGCTGCTTTTGAAATTGAGCGCACAACAGATTTAATTTATCAAGTTACAGGTGCTAAAACAAATCTGTTCCGACCACCTGGTGGTATGTTGCACAATGGACTAGCTGCTTATGCTAAAGGTCAAAAATATACTGTGGTGATGTGGTC
>JBGTMK010000236.1:0-3964 GCA_041743605.1 Nostoc sp. | reverse complement strand
ATCAATTAAGTATTCTTTACCAAGCTATCAAAAAAGATGCCAGACTTAATGCTTTAGTGCATTTGCTACATAGCAGTGGAGCCAGAATAGCAGAGATACTGGCTTTGGATTTATCAGATATTGATTTTACCGCTCGTTCATTTCAAGTTATCGGTAAGGGGAACAAGCAACGATGGTGTTTCTACAATGAAGATACTGATTTGTGTTTGAATAATTACATCAAATACTACCGACATGCCCAGATAAATGCTTTATTTACGGCTCAAAAACCGAATAATCAGCAAGTATCTCGTCTTTCCTATGCTACAGCTTACTCTACACTTGTAAACGCAGCGAAAAACATTCCAGAACTAGAAGGTGTTGGTTTTCACCAACTCAGACATACCTTTGCATCCCAGAGAGTTGGAATCATGGGAGTTGAGGAACTTCGTGCATTGATGGGGCATGAAAAAATTCAAACTACTCTTCGCTACTCTAAAGTCACATCTCTTCGTGCCCAAGAAGTAGCGCTTCATGCTTTTAAAAAAATCCCACCGTTTGGACAATAATTTACAAGTGTCGATTCAATTTATATATTGTTGCGTCCTGAAAATATTATCATTAAAAACTTATCAAGAGAATATACAATACTCTTGATTGCTAAAATATGGTTGGACACCAGATTTAGTAAAAAGTTACACTTTTATTTATAAATAGCCTAGAGAAAGCACTTAATATAAGTCGCCACCGCGAGCGAAAATTTCTATAACTTCACTTCTGGTTACTTGATTTTTATCAGCTATTTCTAACAGTTTCTCCCATGCTTCATCGGTTAAGCGAATTGATCTTAACCGTTTGGGGGAATCTCCATAATCAGTTTCAAATTTACCATCTGGTGTACGGGGTCGTCTTTGAGATTTTTGTCTAGTACCTGAATATTGATCCATCGTCCTAAGTTATACATGATGTCTTACTATATCATGTATATACATGGCTGAGTGGCTGATTTTTCAAGATTTTTTTCTTATCCCGGTTTTCTGTTCCGTTGATACTCACACCCCCATTAGGTCGCGGCAGAAAACTGATAGCGCAGCGGTAGCGAGCGAGTCGTCGTACTCTGTAAGAGTTGCAAGCTAGGCTTTTAGCGTCTCGTAGAGAGCGTCGGGCAGTTTTCTTCCTGCCTCCAACATCCTCGATAAATTAGAGCTTAAATGCAGTAATTATGAAACGAAAAACCATTATTTTCGTTTGAGACAGTAGCATGAGGTTCTTACATTCGTGAGATTTTAAAAACTTCAACTTCTTTGAGAAATAAGTTTTTTTTAAAAATAAAGATAGGAATCTTTTATAGAGCAAAACAGAACTATTTATGTACGATATTGAGATTAGGGTCTATTGAAAATTATCTAAAAATTAGAAATAATAGTGATGCGTGAAAAAGAAAATAGACTCATTCCCAAAACAATAATTTTTTGGAGATATTCGATGATGATTAATGTCAAGATTAGTAACTTAGGATATGTTGACCTATAATGAGCAAATTTAACTCCTATAGAAATGCCATTTCCTAATTATAAATCAATGAATATCTCAATAATTTTGCAATGATGAACTGAACATCTTGATTTTCTTTACTAATATACACAATTAATCTAGATGCGCGACACAAATAACTTTCCACCCCAATCACTAATGAAACCAAGAATAAGTTTAAATATGAAAAATTGTTGTAACTGTTTATTATTTGTTATACCAATTAGCCTATCTTTTGCTACGTTTGCTCATGCGGGTGAAATTTCCACAAAAGCTTCAGATTTAATTCCCGTTAACGACCAGTTATTTACATCTGATCAAAAAGATTTTGCAGTTACTCAGAACATTAATACTGAAAATACCTCTCAATTTACTGAAAAAAACTACTGGTATATAAGTGGAAGTGCTGGTGCTGGTTTCCCTAATAATATTAGAATCAGACAAGCGGATCTGTCAGCTTCTATTGGTGTTGATACTGCTGTTCAAGGAAATATTGCTGTAGGTTATCAGTGGAATGAAGCTCGTGCTGAACTCGAAGTTGGTTATGGTTCTTACGGTGTCAATAATTTTAAGAATGGAGATGTTAGTATCCCACTCAGTGGTAGTGTGAGTGCAACTACTATCTTTGTCAATGGCTACTGGGATATTCCCAGTGGTTCCAAGTGGCGTTCTTATATTGGTGCAGGAATAGGTGTTGGCTTCCCTCAATTTAGCGAGCTTAAATCTGGTGAAGTGACTGAGCCTTCAAGAGGTGGTACAGCTTTAGCAGTACAAGGGAAAGCAGGTATTCAATATGAAGTTGCAAAGAAAAGCAATGTTTTCTTAGAATTGAAATACCAAAACCTCGGCAGTTTTACTACTGGCTCTGGTGATGAGAAATTCAATATCGATCCTATCAATTCCTTTGGAGTAGGGGTTGGTTATCGGCAAGGTTTTTAAGCATTAGCATTAATTATATTCCTCTAATAAAAGTATAACAACCCAAGAGAAATCTTGGGTTATTTTTCGCATAATTTATATTATGCACTATGCTCAAGAATCCTAGAATGGGCAATGCCGAGAAAGTAAAAATTGTGACTTTGGGGATAATAATACCCGTACAATTGTTACTAATGCTAATATTTGGCAACCTCTCATTCTTTCTGATGGTCAAGGTGGTAAAACTATTCCACAAAAGTTTGCAAAATACCTGCTAATCGAGGCAAATTTCATAGCAAGAGCAACGCGGTTTTGTGAGTAGAGCTACCCTCGCTACCCCTACTCAAGAAAGCTCATTCAAGAAGGCAGGAGGCAGAAGGCAGAAGGTTCAATTTATAAAGGGATTCAACATCGTACTTAATTGGGGCTGCAAAATAAAAAAATTTGGTGGGGGTCTTAAACCGCAAGTTCGATGATTTTCACGGGCAGAGAGCAGAAAACAATATTCCAACTGAAACTCCTGCCTTCTGCCCTCTGCCTTTCTAGATAAAACTAAGCTTAAATCTATCATTTTTGAAACCAAAAAAGGTATTTATTTTAGTTATTTATAATATTTGGCTCTATAGAACTAAGTAATTGGATAAAATAAACTTATTTATGTAACAGAATTTAAAATCTACAAAAGCCTTATGATTGCTTCATTGCACTTTGTTTCATTCGTAATAACATAGCTCGGCTTATTTCAGATTTTATATTTAAACTCTATTAAAAATCTCAGATGAAAACAGCATTATTAATGTGCGTTTTTACTTATAAAAACTATTGATAATAGTCAGCAAATTAGAGAATATAGTTATGGAAAGAGGGAAGAAAAAACCTAATTCCACAACAAACAACATTTTTTGGAGAATAGTCCACAATGGCTAACATCACAATCAACAACTTGCAACCCACTGAAAATGAATTAATCGAACTTTCTAATTTAGAACTAAACGGAATTGTAGGAGGAGGCTGGTTTAAAAAATTAACTGGTATCAGCACTCCTAAATTTCTGAAAAGCTTTGATGATAGTGTTCGTAGAGTGGTTCCAGGTGGATGGGTTACAGTTATCCAAAAAGGAATAAAATACTTGCGATAAAGTACATAATGGTTTGTTGAGCATAAATGTAGTTTGAGTTGGGAGGTAGTTTGCATTAGCGTTGCCCGTTCGTGCAGCCTCCTATACTCCTTTCCTACGGAACGCTACGCGGTAGCTTCTCGTCAGATAAGGAAAGGCTTTATCTTAATCAAGCTGAACATTCAGTTCAACTTCTTCGCTTTGCATTTTCAACCATTCATAATACAAATCTGCGGCAATTTCTAGACGCTGCTTATCATCTAATTGTGTTTTGATGATTTCCTCGACAAAAATCAAATGTATTCCCTTGGCTGTCACAATCGGCTTTAAAATCTGCGGTGGTTTAGCTGCAAACACAACAGCAGAAATTTCTGGTTGTAAATCCTGACGACGCATTACCCCTCGATATCCACCTTT
>JBGTMK010000235.1:0-12327 GCA_041743605.1 Nostoc sp. | reverse complement strand
TTGTTCATGGGTGATGATTACTTCTTTCAACCATTCCCGCGCCAAGATGATTTGGGTTTTGAGGGAGTCCAAGTCTTCGTTATACTGCTTGAGGAAATCTTGGGGAGATTTAGAATAAGCGATCGCTTGTTCAACTGCTTCTACTCTTTGATCTAAGCCGAGTACACCGTCAGCAGAGAGTGCGATCGCAATTCTATCTAACAAATGCTCCCGTAATCCGCCTTCTTCTGGGTTATAGGTGGCAATGAATAAAGATTTACACGGATGCTGAAAACTAATCCCTTCCCGTTCAATTTGGTTGCGTCCGTCAGATAATACTGTTAGAAGCTGATTTGATATTTGGTCATCTAATAAATTAATTTCATCTACGTACAGTACACCCCGATTTGCTGTAGCGAGTAAACCGGGCTGAAAAATCGTATCACCTTGTTTTACCGACTTTTCCACATCCACTGAACCGAGAAGTCGGTCTTCTGTGATACCTAGAGGAATTTGCAAAAAAGGCGCAGGGATGATTTCGACGGGAACATCTTGAATATCTTTATCTGCGTACTCCGCCAATAATTGATCGTCCCATTCTTCTGGATGGTTGGGGTCACAATTACTGATTGAACCTTTGACAACTTCTATCGGCGGTAGTAGAGCGTGGATAGCACGAGCCATTACAGATTTTGCCGTACCGCGACGACCTGCGATCGCGACTCCTCCCAAACCAGGATCAACTGCGGCTAACAGCAAGGCTAATTTAATTGCTTCTTGACCGACTACGGCTGTCAAGGGAAAAGCAGTGATCGTGGGGTTGATAGTAGGCGCAGGCATTGTTTGCTTTTATAGCGAGTCTCGGCCTTTAGCATACCAATTTCTGACACATTTAGAATAGGGATTATGGCAATGAGAGAAAGGTAAGGTTATGAATATTGCTCAGGTTAAACGCTTCACACTGGATGAATACCACAGGCTTGGAGAATTGGGCTTTTTCCATGAAGATGACCACATTGAATTAATCAACGGGGAAATTATTGAAATGGCATCCAAAGGTAAGGCTCATGAAACTTGTTTAAGAAATTTGTGGAAGCAACTCCCAAAAATTGTAGGAGATAGGGCAACTTTGCAATCTCAAGCCCCAATTACTTTACCACCTAAGAGCGAACCTGAACCGGATTTTGCGATTGTTCAAAACCGAGATGATAATTATCTCTCGTCTCACCCTAAACCGACTGATGTGTTATTGGTGATGGAGGTTGCAGATTCTTCTTTAGCTTATGACCAAGATGTTAAAATACCTCTCTATGCTAAAGGAGGTATTACTGATTATTGGATATTCAATTTATTCGATAATTATTTGGAAGCTTACAGTGAACCATATCAGGATAATCAAGGCAGATATGGTTATTCAAATAAGCGAATTTTCTTGTCAGATGAGATAATAACTTTTCCCTGCTTCCCTGATTTATCTCTTGATTTAGCTAAGGTGTTTCCGCCAAAGCGGAATTTTTAAACTTTGTTATAGGATTCAGTCATAAGACAAAGGATTAAGTTTTATGGCTTATAGTGATTTTAAACTTATTGAAGTTATTGATTCTTTTGGGTTAGTTATCCACGAATCATCTGGACTATTCGCAAATGTACAGGAGCAAGAATGTAGCGATTTATTATCTACTCTTCTTAGGGAAAATGTTGATTTAGCAGTAGCGATAAGTTCGGAAAAAGCTCGAAGTGAAATGATAATCAGTCCAATTTTATTAGAAATTAGACGCAAATTTAATTATGAAATAAGCTTTTTTTCTGGAGTTGATTTTACTGTTGATAGTCAACGAGGATTAAACGGCTTTTGTGATTTTATTTTAAGTCTTTCTTCGGAGCAGTTGCTTGTGCGTAGTCCGGTAGTTGTCTTAGTAGAAAGTAAAAATGAGAATTTGAGGTCTGGTTTAGCCCAATGTATTGCCGAAATGGTAGCTGCTCAGTTATTTAACGAAAGAGGTGGAAATCAAATAAAAGCTATATATGGTGCTGTTACTATCGGTACGCTCTGGCAATTTCTTAAGCTTGAAGGTAATGCAGTTTCAATTGATTTGAGTGAATATTATATTAAGGATATTAAGAAAATTTTAGGTATTTTGTATGCTGCGATCGCCCAAAGTAAGTTTTAAATTTATTGTTATAAACTTTGAATTTATCTTTGTGACAAATTTCAAATAAGTGTTTAAAATAAATATTGAATTAAACAAGTGATCTAAAAATATCTAAATGGCTATTAGCAATAACGAACGAGTTGGCAGAGCCTTAACTATTTTACATCAGGGGTTATACCCTTATTTTGAGAGGGAAATGCAGAAAGTCCACGGTGAGCGCTGGTTGATAGTAGCAACATCTTGTATATCCGATGAGCAAACAGTAAAGCACAAAATAGACGATGATGTTTCTGTCTTGCTGAAAGTAATGAGCAAGCAGTGGGATAAAGTCTTCAAAAGAAAGCTAAGTTATGGTGAACGTGCTTTAGTGAGTGAAATTATTGAAGTCCGCAACAAACAGGCACATCAAAATATAAAGCATTTCTCTTATGAAGATACTTATCGGGCACTTGATAGTATTGTTAGACTCCTTAAAGCTATCTCAGCATCAGAAGCAGATATTATAGAAAAACAAAAACAAGAAGTTCTACGACTTCTTTCTCCAAAACAGGCTGAAGAAGTCCGTATAAGAGAAAGTTTAGATGAAATATTAAAAAACCTCCCCTTTCAAGATGCTTCTCTCCTACTTCGTGCGCTAACCCACACATCATATATGCATGAAAACCCTAATTCAGGTGAAGATAATGAACGACTGGAGTTTTTGGGTGATGCGTTATTAAATTTCCTGAGTGGCGAGTATCTATATCGTCGTTATCCAGACAAAAAAGAGGGGGAATTAACACCTTTACGTTCTCGGTTGGTAGATAAACCGCAGTTAGCAAAGTTTGCTGTTAGTTTAGACTTGGGTAGGTGGATGCGGTTAGGGAAGGGTGCAATAAAAGACGGAGGACGAACACAATCTAGTTTGCTCAGTAACACTTTTGAAGCTATTATTGGTGCTTATTTTCTAGATTCTGGAGTTGAGTCAGTCCGCGATTTTGTGGAACCATTGTTTGATTCAGCAATAGTTCAAAACTCACACGTTCCTCATGAATCTGATAGTAAGTCTAACAATTTTGTAGATTCAAAAAACCGCTTTCAGGAATGGGTGCAACGCACTGTTACTCCAACTCCTCCCAAATATTTCACAGAAAAAATAGGAGGTTCTTCTCACGCGCCAGAATTCATAGCAAAAGTATTAGTAGATGGAAAAATTTATGGTGAAGGTAAGGGACGCAATAAAAGAGATGCAGAAAAAGCTGCTGCTGAAGATGCACTAGCTAATTTGAAAAAACAAAGTTTGTTGTAGAGTTTATTAGGTTCATAAATTTTGATAATTTTAAAAAGGGACAATTCATGAATTGTCCCTACACATTATAATTTTTCTCAAAAAAATGGGGATGGCGTATACCACCCCCATTTTATTTTTTGTTACTTTACTCATTTCCAGATGTTAGCCAGAAAAGAGTCAAATATTATAGTTGTGGTACGTACTGCTGTTTCTCAGGTACTTCAGCGTACTCAGCCACAATCTGGCGGAATTCTTCGCCGTCAATTGTTTCTTTTTCGATAAGCAAATCTACTAAGCGATCGGTGACAGTGCGATGGTCACGGATGATCTTCTTAGCATTGTCGTAGCACTGCTCAACAATTTCTCTGACTTGAGCATCAATGCGGGAAGCAATGGATTCGGAATACTCAGATCGGGTTGTCCAATCACGACCCAAGAACACTTCTCCCTGCTGGCTTTCTAACGACAATGGCCCTAAGTCGGACATCCCGAACCGAGTCACCATCTGCCGTGCCATTCCCGATAACTGCTGCAAGTCTCCACCAGCGCCAGTTGTGACTTCCGCAGCCCCAAAAATTACCTCTTCAGCGGCGCGACCACCCAAAGCACCAGTAATTCTGGCTTTCAACTGAGAACGAGAGATTAAGCCCTGTTCTTCGTTGGGTGTAAACCAAGTTAAACCCTGTGCTTGTCCACGTGGGATAAGTGTAACTTTCTGTACTGGGTCATGGTCTTTTAACAAAGTCCCAACTAAGGCGTGTCCAATTTCATGGTAGGCAATTAAGCGCTTGCTCTTGCTATCTACCAAAGGAGTACCTTCCATCCCAGCGACTACCCGATCCACCGCATCATCAACTTCGCGGAGGGTGATTGCTTCTTTGCGTCTTCTAGCTGTCAGAATTGCCGCTTCGTTGAGTAAGTTGGCTAAGTCAGCACCAGTGAATCCAGGTGTGCGGCGAGCGATCGCATCTAAAGATACGCTAGTGTCTAGTTTCTTGTTCCGCGCATGGACTTGCAAGATTTCCAAACGCCCTTTGATATCGGGTGCATCGACTGTTACTTGTCGGTCGAAGCGACCGGGACGCAACAAGGCTGAGTCTAGTACGTCGGGACGGTTGGTGGCAGCAATAATAATGATGCCTGTATTACCTTCAAACCCGTCCATTTCGGTTAGGAGTTGGTTGAGGGTTTGCTCTCTCTCATCGTTACCGCCACCGATACCAGCACCCCGTTGTCTGCCCACAGCATCGATTTCATCGATGAAGATGATGCAGGGGGCGTTATCTTTAGCTTTCTTGAACAAATCGCGGACGCGGGATGCACCCACACCAACGAACATTTCCACAAATTCCGAACCGGAAATACTGAAGAAAGGTACACCTGCTTCACCAGCGATCGCTTTTGCTAGTAAAGTTTTACCAGTTCCAGGAGGCCCAACTAACAGGACTCCCTTGGGAATCCGTGCGCCTACTGCGGTAAATCTTTCTGGCTGCTTCAGGAAGGTGACAACTTCTTGCAATTCTTCTTTAGCTTCTTCAATCCCAGCTACGTCGTCAAATTTGACTCCGGTTTTTGCTTCCATTTGGAAACGCGCTTTGGATTTGCCGAAGTTCATCGCTTGACCTGGCCCGCCGGGAAGGTTGCTAGAACGCCGGAACAAAAAGAACAACCCGGTAATCAATAAAACTGGAAATATGAGATTGCCCAACAATCCCCAAATTGCACCATCATTCCGCACGGGGTGAGCATCAAAACTAATGGCTTTTTCTTTGAGCTTGCTAATTAACTCAGGAGCGTTAATAGGCAAATCTACACGCCATCTTTGGACACGATTTTCGATGTCTGGATCGCGGGCTTCTATAATTGCTGTCCTACCGCCTTCGTAAAGATCCACACTGCTGACGCGATCGCCGTCCAAGTATTCTAGAAAGCGACCATAGGTCATGCGGGTATTGGCTGCATTCTTACTCATGTCAGTAGGAGCGCCTGCAAACGCCCCTTGCCAGAAGAAAAAGCCAATTACCAAAGCCGGCAATGTCCAGAGTACTACGACTTTCCAAGAGAATTTCATCTTAATTTGCCTCTAGATGCCTATACAACTCATCAGCTTTAGCAACGGAATGTTCATCACTCTGTAACTTTAAGCTGTTAAACGGATGTCTATAAATCCATTTTGTTTAATTTGATCTCTTATATACACTGCCATAAAGCGATTAGAGCATTATGGCGATGCCAACAAGAATCTTAATCAAAGTTAACTTAATTTTAATACAATATCGCACGAGAAAAAGGAGCGCAACGGGATGCAAAGACATGGAGAATTTCTCCAGAATGCTCCTCGTCTTGTTTAAGCCCTTCTCAATCATCATTCTGGGGAACTGGGGACTGGGAAACTGGGGACTGGGGACTGGGAAACTGGGGACTGGAAAAAATTAGTTGAACCCTAATTTTTAATCTAATCCTCAATACCCAGTACCCAATCCCTAATCCCCAGTACCCAATCCCCTACTTAGCTTCTGTAATTTGTAAAGTGTAAGGAAGATATTTGCCTTTTTCGTAAGAACCAACCCAAATTTGGTAACTTCCAGACAGCCATTCACCAACAATGCCGGCATTTTTGCCATCAAAATCGTCATTGCACCAAGTACCACCAGGCCCCTTGATAATCAAGGTAGTGTCTTCAGGACTTTGCACTTGCAACTTCAGGTAGTCAAATTTACTTGTTAGCGCTAAAGTGTGGTCTGGTGTTTCATCAATAAATCCGGTACAAGGGCCGGTGGCTGTTTCACTTCTCCCAGCTACTTGATTCCCAGATATGGAACCACCACTCATCCCGCGAACTGTCAAGGGGTTTGGCGAAAACTGAGGGCCAATGGTGACATCTCCAAATATCGTTGGCGCTTCCTGAGCATCAGCATCAGTAACAGGAGTAACCGTCGATATGATGAAGAGTGTAACTATCATTAACGATAATCTCATCCCTCTATTGAGCGCTTGTGTTGGCATTGTAATTACATTCGCTTCTAAGTGTTTTTGAAGACATTAATTTTACACACCAAGTTCCCAACGTGAGGAGAATTGACTACCTATTTTAAATTTGAAATTGGGGATAATTCATGAGTAATTAGTTAATGATTTTTTGTTCTTATAGTTGCTCTACCTTATGGATAGGGGCGCACGTTTGTGCGCCCCTAAAATCTAAAATATTTCTAAAATTTGGAAGTAATCGCTAATGAGCTTCCGTTATAGCGTGACTCAAACGCGGTTTATCTAAACCAATCTGATTTAGTAGTAACCAAGATTGAATCAGGTCGGGGCCATGAACATCTCCAGTTAAAGCTGCTCTAAGCGATCGCATTACCAAGCCTTTTTTGACTTTTTGCTCTTTCACCACTTGTTTGATAATATCCTGGGCGGCGGCTTCCGATAGTTGCGGCTGGTTTTCCAAAGCTTTGACAATCGCCTCAAGGACAGCAGCAGAACCTTCTTGTTTCAGTTGTGTGCTACCTTCGTTGCTAAATTCAACTGTGTCGCTAAAAAACAGTTGGCTTTGAGCTACTGCATCTACTAAACGAGTCAAACTCTGACTAATTAAAGTTACTAGCTGTTCTAACCAGGGGCGTTCTCTTCCACCATCAAATTTATACCCAGCCGCTTGCCAATAGGGGATGAGTAAATCTGTAAGTTTATCTACTGGCGTCTTGTGGATATACTGGCTGTTTAACCAGTCCAGCTTGTCCCA
Organism: Nostoc sp.; assembly: GCA_041743605.1. Taxonomy (GTDB): domain Bacteria; phylum Cyanobacteriota; class Cyanobacteriia; order Cyanobacteriales; family Nostocaceae; genus Nostoc. The sequence goes on along the minus strand of JBGTMK010000235.1, from coordinate 5,183 downwards.
ATCAAACTTTGCACCTGCTTTATTTACACGCTCAAAGCCAAATTCTTTGGCTGCTGTTTCTAAGGTAAATATTTCTTGCGTCGAGTCTGGTGGCGACCAACCCAGCAATGTCATATAATTTACCAACCCTTCAGCAGTAAAGCCCATTTGCTGAAAGTCAGAAATGGAAGTGACGCCATCCCGCTTAGAAAGCTTGCGTCCTTCCATGTTCAAAATCAATGGTGTGTGGGAAAATTCTGGGATTTTTGCACCCATTGCTTCATATAGCAAAATTTGCTTGGCGGTGTTGGCAATGTGGTCTTCTCCCCGGATGACATGGGTGATTTGCATATCGATGTCATCGACTACAACGACAAAGTTGTATAAAGGTTGACCGCTACCCTCGTCTGAAGCGCGGGCGATGACCATATCACCACCTAAATCGCTACCTCGCCAAGACATTTTTCCCCGTACTAGGTCATTCCAGACAATTTCGCGCCCATCTTCGATTTTGAAACGAATTACAAAAGAACGACCTTCTGCTTCAAAAGCGGCGCGTTGTTCTGGGGTGAGGTTACGGTGACGGTTATCATAACGAGGAGCTTCACCTCTAGCTTTTTGGGCAACTCTTAGAGTTTCTAATTCTTCTGAGGTGGTGTAGCAGCGATAGGCTAATCCTTGATCTAGCAGTTTTTGTACTGCTTCTTTATAAAGATCCAGGCGTTGGGATTGGAAAAATGGCCCTTCATCCCAGTTAAGCCCTAGCCAGCGCAATCCTTCAAGAATATTGTCGGTGTATTCGGGACGCGATCGCTCTAAATCTGTGTCTTCTATTCGCAGTATAAATTTCCCGCCGTGGTGACGGGCAAATAACCAGTTAAATACAGCTGTTCTAGCTGTACCAATATGTAAATTTCCGGTTGGACTCGGCGCAATACGGACTCTAACAGTCACAGTTGATTCTCTCTTTCGCAAAGCATGATAAATGTAGCTTATATTCAAACCCCGAATTCTGAGTCAATCCTTTTGGGGAATTCAAAGTTTAGAACCATCGAAGTTTATTTCGATGATTAACTACTGATAAATTTAGAACGGGACTGACGGGGCTCGAACCCGCAACTTCCGCCGTGACAGGGCGGTGCTCTAACCAATTGAACTACAGTCCCTTGTTTGGCAACTTTGCTATTATCACTATTTTTTTTCTACTTGTCAAGTGTTTTGGAATAGGAAATTAGAAATTATTTTTGTCTGATCTCTCCAAGGTGGAAATTTTTCGTTAAAACCTTGATAATACAACCTGTGGTTCTGATTCGAGATGCTGCAATATCCGGGATTGCATTTGTTTATACTGCTGCTTTAATAGCTGTTTGCTCAACTGGGGTTGAGAAGTGGGTGGTAAACTATGACTCTGTTGCACCCAGGTTTTCAACATTTGCCGCTGACTTGGCTCGATGCGACTGCTAAGAACTTTGATGCAAGAATTTGGTGCTTCCAGAGTAAAGAAAATCAACGGATACTGCTCATTCTCAGCCAGTAGACTTACCAACGTAAGATTTTGGGGATTTTGCATATCTAAGTAGCATGGTAGCCACTTAGGAGCCAATTGCCGATTGTAAAGTACAGTCACCCACAATAGCATTGGGTGAGGGGATGTAATAAATATAAACTGGTTGTAACGGGTAGAAACCGCATAGGTTTTGATTTCTTGTTTAGGCAACATCAACCATAATGCTGTTAGAGATCCTTGTGGGGTATCTAGAAGCTGAGGAAAAACGATTTCTTGAATTGGTTTATTTTGAGGCCACAAAAGTTGCCGATAGCTTTGTTCTACTGTGATTGGTAATCCAGAATCTAAGGGACGGCTAAGGATAGAATTAGAGCCTAAAGTTGTAGGTAAGCTGGGACAATTAGACTGTTGTAAGCTGTTTAGGACTTGCAAAATTTGAGCGATATTTTGTGGGCGATCGCTTGCTTTTTTAGCAAGACAAGACATGATTAAATTATTTAGCTTCTGAGGTAATTTAAGAGAGGGCTTAACATCTGCGATCGCTTTTGGTTGTTGAAAGTGATGTGCTTTATACCAAGCACCAAAATAGTCTGTTTCTGGTTGCCAAGGTTTTTTGCCTGTAAGCATCTCAAACATCATCACACCCAGGCTATAAATATCAGAACGACTATCTAATTTTTCCCCATCTAGTTGTTCTGGAGAACAGTAGGGTAAAGTGCCATTAAATCCCCTACTTGTACTAGCTGTTGACGTATAATTTAAAAATCTAGCGATCCCAAAATCGAGGATTTTAACTAATTGACCCAATATTGGATCGGGGATAACTAATATATTGGCAGGTTTGATATCCCTATGAACTAATGGACAAATTTTGCCATCAATGTTAATGCCTTGATGGGCGCATTGTAAGCCTAAACAAATCTGGCGAGAGAGAGTCAAAAACATAGGCAAAGGTAAGGGAATTAAATCCTTTAAACTCTTACCGGACAGATATTCCATAACGTAGTATGGTTTTCCTTTCTCATTCACGCCATAATCATGTGCCCGCACTATATGTATACTCTTTTGACTCAAAGCTGCACTCATTAAAGCTTCACGAGCAAAGTCTTGTTGCATCTTAGTATCGACAACAGTTTGAGTCAAAAACTTGATAGCAACTGGTATGCCTCCTAACAAAATATCATTTGCTAAAAACACTTCACCCATACCACCGCTACCAATTAATTGTTTGAGTTGATAACGATTAGCAAGCAAGCCCGTACTACTTGGAGATGTAAATAAGCTCTGATTCACTTTATTAACCTCCACTGCTGAGTACATTTAAAGTTAGCAATACACACATAATTAAGAGAAGGCTTTTAGGTAATGGAGGTAAACATTTTGATGGCAGACTTTCAATTACGTAATACAAACTTTAAAAAAATCTCCAAAAATTTAGTCATCCAATTTTTCAAACTTTCTTTCTCATATTTTTGATGTATGGATAATTTTTGTAATATGTCTAACTTCAGCTTTTCATACTCTGTTTTGAGAATATTTTTGGCTTGATTAGGTGAGATTAATTCTTTTGACTGTTGACTCATATCTAACCAATCTACAAGTTGCTGGCGCTGGTTAGCCGTAAGGTTTAAAGTCGTTACATGAGAGCAACGGGTTGGATCTTCTAGGGGAAAAAACAGTAGATGATAGTAGCCAACTTCTGCTAGACTACGTGCTATATTCTGCCCTTTGTTATCTTTTAAATCTAGAAAATAAGGTAGCCACTTAGTTATAGAAGGTTGGGCATCGTATAATACTGTTACCCACAATAGCATCGGATATACATTCATTTTACTAATAAATTCAGTGCTATATATTTTATCCAGGAATTGTGTAATTTCTTGTTTGGGCAACATTGCCCAAAAAGTTGGTATAGGTCTTTGAGTAGTATGTAATAAATGGGGAAATCCAATTGGCGCAATTGGTTTATTCTTGGGCCAATTTTTCTGCAAACACTCTTTTTCTGATAATAAAGTTGCAGGTACTAATTGAACCGGAAATGAGAGTTTAATAATGTCACTGCTACTGCTAGGAATAACATCATTAAGCTGAATACTAACCTTTTGTAAATCTTCTAATATTTGGTTGATATTTTGAGGGCGATCGCTTACTTCTTTAGCTAAACAACTCATCAATAATTTTTCTAATATCTGTGGTATTTTTACTTGTGGATTAACCTCTTCAACTGTAGGTGGCATTTGAAAGCGATGCGTTTGATACCAAGTACCAAAGGAGTTACTTTTTGTCTGAAATGGATGCTTTCCTGTCAACATTTCAAACATTAATACTCCCAAACTGTAAATGTCAGAGCGGACATCTAGTAGTTTGCGTCCTTCCATGTGTTCTGGAGAACAGTAAGGTAAACTGCCAATAAAAGAATCTGTTAGAGTCATCCCACTTCGCTCTGTTAAAAATTTGGCAATGCCAAAATCTAGTATTTTGACAATTTCTCCTTGTTTACTATCTTCAGTAATGAATATGTTTTCTGGTTTAATATCTCTGTGAACAATCGGATAAATCTCTCCTTTATGGCTGATACCTTGGTGGGCACATTCTAAACCTAAACAAATTTGATTACAAATCTGCAAAAACTTTGATATTGTTAAAGGCTGGATTTTAAGAATTTGTTTGAGATTTTTTCCTTCGAGGTATTCCATTACATAAAACGGAATTTTATCCTCAGTAAATCCATAATTTAATATACGAACAATATGTTTACTTTTGCGGCCTAATTGAGCGCCAATAAAAATCTCTCTGGCAAAGCGTTGGGACATGTGTTGATTTGCCAGACTGAATGATAAGATTTTGACTGCGATCGGCATACCACCTTTGGCAGTATCTTCTGCTAAATAAACCCTACTCATCCCCCCTTTACCGATTAAATTTATAATTAAATAGCGATTGTTTAAAAGTTGTCCAATGTAATCGTCTAATTCGGTTTTTTGCCCTACCATATTCTCAACTTCATTTTGTTTCATAAACATCATTTTTGAAAAATATTGTTGGCAAAATAATTTAATAAGTTTAGCTAATTATTAAACTCAAATCTCAAAAGGATCAGAGTTCGGAGAGAATTAATCATTTGCTGTAATTATGCTTAATCTCTCTGCAAAAGTTTCTAAATATTATGTAACATATTTATTAAGGATTAAGGTTGAGAAATTACACGGAAACTACAATTAGGCTAGATAAAGTTGCTTAGTAGATTACGTGAATACACATGAAAAACTCTATCCTAAGAATAGGTGGAGTTTTTGGGCATCTATGGAATGGGGAAGAAGTTAAGAAGTTATCAATGCCCAATACCCCAAGCAACGGGGCGACTATCTCTCTCCACGCCACTTGCGGGATGGAGTTTTCCGTCGCTTTCAGTAAATCCGCGATGTCTACGACGGGCTACGCCTACGCACTTTCATCTCTGTACAGCTAGCTAATTGTTAAAATTTGGCAGTAATCGGCGTAATAATCTAATTAATGGAATTTCAATTTTAATTTTAAAAGCTAGTATCTGGGTGCGTTGTAGGGAGTTAAAATTGTTATCACTGATGAGAATTAATGATTGCTGTCCATCGGATAGTTTAGGGCCAAGAGTTAAGCCTTCGATGTTGTCTAGCAGTACATCTAGCTTTCTTAAATCTAATAGCAGTTTTTTCTGAAC
>JBGTMK010000234.1:0-8407 GCA_041743605.1 Nostoc sp. | reverse complement strand
CACGCAAAATTAATTACAGTCATTGCGAGCGAAGCGTTCGCGGAGCGTCTCGTAGAGAAGCAATCCCAGCCTTTGCGATTGCTTCATTTCGCTTCGCTGCATTCGCAATGACATTGTGTAATTAATTTTGTTTATCTACTTCTTATGATCTTCTTGTCCAAGTGATGCCTCTATTCAAGCACTGTCATCACCTGACTTAAATCTGTGTAAGTCCATGTGTACTATGTGTTTTCTGTTTGATTTCTAGCCAGTTGTGGTGAAGCGATGACGCTTGGGCTGCATCCACTTTAGGGTGGTTCGGAGAGCGTGGGCGTCAACAACTGGCCATTGGGTGGGGTTTTGAGACGGGAATTTATCCCTTGGAGAAGTTTCTCAATTTCCCTGTAACCCTGTTGATATCTCAATTAAAACTGCAACAGAAAAATTTTGGATGCCAAATTGCCAAAAGCGCTCAATGTAATTACTAATTCGTAATTCGTAATTTTCGAGTCAGAGACTTCTATAGGTTGTATAGGTTGCAACCTTATGGTTTGGGTCTAAATACCCATCCATGACGTAATCAAGAATTACGAATTGCTAATGGGGGTTCTGACAAATCCGGGTAATTTACAGTTTGGTCAATTTTTCCTGAATGATTGTCCTGTTTTACCTTTCTACTCGCTGTAGATGTGATTAGAAACGCAAGGATTATTGGGGAGAATTCTTTGAGCATCGAAAACGACGGTCGCGGCAGTGGCAGGATTTGTATTTAGTTATAGATAGCGTCGGCGCAGTCCACCAGAGGCATCGCTATCGCCTGATGAAGCTCCCTTATGAAGCTGGTGTTATGTTGAATGGGGCAAGAGTGATTAAAAAAGATTAATGTCTCTTACCCGCTCCTAGATATAGCTCACCCACTTTCGGGTCATTCAACAATTCTTCACCAGGGCCGGAGATCGCATCACGTCCCGACTCTAATACATATCCACGATTAGCCATCTCTAAAGCTTTACGGGCATTTTGTTCTACTAATACGATCGCAGTACCCGCCTGATTAATTTGTTTAATCTGCTCAAACACTTGTGTCACCAAGATGGGGGACAAAGCAGCAGATGGTTCATCCAAAATCAGTAAGCTAGGCTCCAACATTAAAGCTTTGCCCATCGCTAGCATCTGGCGTTCTCCTCCAGAGAGAGTACCAGCGCGTTGACGACGGCGATCGCTTAGTCTGGGAAACATAGTAAATATTTTATCTTTAATTGGTTTCAAAGGAACGTTAAGCACAAAAGCACCCATCTCCAAGTTCTCTTCAACACTGAGAGAGGGAAAGACATTGGCGATTTGCGGTACGTAGCACATTCCTCGTTGGACAATTTGATTGGACTTTAGCCCCACGATATTTTCACCTTTGAAGGTAATTGTGCCTGTGTGGGGGATCAAAAGTCCAAAAATTGCTTTTGCCAAAGTAGATTTACCCGCACCGTTGGGGCCAATCACTGTCACCAATTCTCCTGCTGCAACCTGGAAATTCACGCCTTGCAGGATATCCACATCTTTGATGTATCCAGCGTGGACATTTTGAACGTCTAGTAAATAGTCATTTGTCATTGGTCATTTGTCATTTGTCATTGGTCAACAGTCAAGTCAAACATAACTATTGACTATTGACTGTTGACTATGGACTATTACGGAGTTTTTTGCAACTCCGGTCGTTCTTCTGCAAGAATTGCCCCATCCACAGGGCAAACTTGGAGACATATACCACAGTCGATGCAAGTGGCAAAGTCAAACCAGTACCAATCAGTTCCCTTGGCATTTTTGCCTGGGCCATCATGAATACAAGCTACTGGACAGGCATCTACGCAGTCAGCGACGCCTTCACAGACTTCTGTAACAATCGTGTGCGGCATGTTCTCGATTCCCTCTTTTCTGTATCGGCTATTTCTAGCCTAGCAGGGGAGGGGAGAGCAGGGGGGCAGGGGGGCAGAGGGGCAGAGGGGCAGGGGAGAAGTTGCAGTAAGTCTTTCCCCTCTGCTCCTCTGGCTCTTTCCCCATGCCTATTAACGTAATGATTCAATTTTTGGTGAACCATCAGCTTTGATCCAAGCAATTTGGGCTATGCTGCGATCGCGTGCGTATTGGCGAATAGCCTCTGCATCTCTTCCCCCCAAATCAATTTCTACCCGCACTAAATCAGGAGAATCTCTGAGTTTTTGCGCGTAGGCAAAGGCAAAGGCGTTAGCGCTGGCTGTCTCTGGTGCTATCAACCAGTCACTCGCTGGGGTTGACTGTGGTAATTGCTGAGTAGATAACAAAACTTGGTATAAATCTTCGATACTGAGTCCAAAACCAATACCAGGTATGTTTTCTCCCTGGGGATGATATAGCCCCAAAAGCTGGTCATAGCGACCACCCCGCCCTAAAACTCTGGCTTGGGATTCGGTATCATTGACAACTTCAAAGACAATACCAGTGTAGTAATCTATGGTCTGGATGAGGCTGAGGTCTAGGATTAACGGAAAATTTTTCTCTGATTCTAGTAATTCTACTAGGGATTTGAGGTTATTTACTGCCTCTCGCTGTTCTTCATCTAGATCCAAACTACTGACTTTTTGTAACACGTCTGCACTTGGCCCGCGCAAATCCATGATGATTCGGGCGCGATCGCGTAGTTTGTCACTCAGGGGTAAAGTATCTATAGTAATACGGTCAAGATGAGCGATCGCACTGCGAACTTGATTTTGTAGATTAGCAGGAAAGGCACTCAGGAGCGATCGGGTAATTCCCGCCTCACCTAAAATTAAATGCCATCCCTGCAAACCCAATGCTGCCAAACAATCTGCTACTAACATCAGAACTTCGGCATTCGCCAGCAATCCGCCAGTACCTAACAACTCCACCCCAGCTTGATAAAACTCCTGTTGGCGATTGTGTCTACTTTCCCAAGTACGGCGAAACACATTGGCATTGTAGTACAACCGTTGCGGATAAGTGACACCTGCCATCCGAGTCACAACAGTACGAGCAATAGATGCTGTTAATTCTGGACGTAGCCCTAATTCATCATCTTCGCCATTTTGTTGTAGTTGAATGACCATTTGGCGCTGGATTGCTTCTCCTGCCATCAGGGTATCCATGCGCTCTAAAGTCGAGGTGATAATCCTGTGATATCCCCAACGATGAAACACCTGCTGTAACCGATCTTCAATCCAGCGTTTTTTCTCCACATCCAAGGGCAATAAATCCCTGGCTCCCGCTGCTGGTTGATACACCATTATTTTTTCTTCCCACCAAACAAACCACCGAACAAACCACCACTACCAGATTTATCTGGTTGCTTATCTCCATTATTGGGGGATGAAGTCACCTTATGATCACTAGGTTGTTGTCCTAGAGCTTTATCTATTTTAGGTTTCCATTGCAAAGCCGTTTCGTCATTGGGGTCTAATTTTAGAGCATTGTCAAAATGGATTTTTGCCATTTTTAGCTGATTTTGCTTCAAATACACCATTGCAATTAAGCTATGACAGCGGCTATTTTTAGGTTCTAGCTTTAGGGCTTCTTGCAACTCTACTTTGGCTGGGGCAAATTGGTTTTTATCAATCAAAGATTGAGCGCGACGAACATACTGTTCTACAACCGAGTCTTCTTTTGGTGGCGCTGGTGCTGGTGGTGTGTTTTTTGGTGTATTTTGCTGAGGCGTACCTGATTGGACTTTGGGTTGAGCAGGTGGCGGCGGTGCTGGGGATGATTTAGCTGCACTCCGCATTAAATACACTAAGTTCAACTCACTAACTTGGGCAATAATTTGCAGTACTTGCTCTAAAGAATCATATTGAGTTTGGGCTAGTTTTGCGATCGCACTTTTATAGAAATGATCGAGATTAGCCGCCTCAACTAACTGTTTAGCCAAGTCGGTGTTTAGAGTTACCGAAGTAGATTCTTGTACCAGGCGCTTGCCAATTTGCGACAAAATTAAAATATATTCCGTGCGAGTGCGATCGCCGACAAGTTTTTCGTAAGCTGGGTTAACCAGCTTTGATAACAATTCGTTACCTAGCTGTTTTTGAGCAGCCGTTTCAGTAAAACTACTGTCTGGATGCAAACGGCGGGCAACTTGGAGATAGCGTTTGCGAATCTCTTTGACATCCGCATCAACTGGAACGCACAACACTGCGTGATGATCTATGAAATCATATTTAAATAGTCCACGATCTATTTTGAAAGACATATAGATTTTTTTGCACCAAAGGAGCGTTAGATTCCTCTTAGTTTACCCAAAGTCGGGAGGAAAGCCCCCATCTGCTACACCCATGCTGACAGTGGCGGAACTTGTAAAAGTTCGCTACTGAGGGAGTCGTGAATATAACCATTTGTAGCGAGAACTCTACCTGACTCAATTTTGACGGGAGTACCATCGTAGGCGGTGACTTTGCCCCCGGCTTCTTGTACCAAAATTATCCCAGCGGCAATATCCCAAGGAGAAAGCCCCCGTTCCCAGTAACCATCGACACGCCCACAGGCGACATAAGCCAAATCTAGCGATGCAGAACCGCTACGTCTGACACCTTGGGTAAGATGGGTGAGGTGACTAAATTCTGCGTAGTTGTTATCAGAGGTTTCGCGCCGATCATAAGCAAATCCTGTTACTAGTAGGCTTTTACTAAGTTCAGATGTTCCTGAAACTTTTATGGGACGACGGTTACGCGTTGCTCCTAAGCCAGCAGCGGCACGGAATAACTCATTGTGAAATGGGTCAAAAATTACACCAACTTGTGGAACGCCATTAATGAATAGCCCGATGGAAACAGCAAAAAATGGGTATTGATGAGCATAGTTAGTTGTGCCATCTAAAGGATCTATTGCCCAGAGGTATTCATTCTCTTGATTACCGAATTTCCCTGATTCTTCAGCGAGGATAGAGTGCTGGGGAAAGTGACGACGCAAAATTTCTAAAATCAACTCTTCAGAGGCTTTATCAGCAGCAGTGACTAAATCGCCAGGGCGTCCTTTTTCAATAATTGCGTCTTCTAACTTACCCAAGTAACCTTGTAAAATAGCACCAGCAGCCAAGGCCGCTTCTGTCGCAATATCTAGAAAAATTTGTAGATTTGTCATTTGTCATTGGTCATTTGTCATTGGTTATTACTTCTTCACTTACTCACTCCCCTACTCTCCCCCTCAGCACTCAGCACGGGCTAAACGCCCCGCTACCGCTAACAGCACTCAACACTAATTAAAGATTTTGGCGGCGAAACTCAGCGGGAGTGAGGCGCATGGGTTTTTCTGGTTTCCAGATTCCTTGCCCCATGAGTCTAGCCCATTGTTGGGCACGTTCTAAACGCTGATCATATTTGTGGTTAGGCGATCGCCCCACAAACATTGCATTCCCTTGTTTGACTAATTCTTCATTCAATAACACCTTATTTTTCCACACATAAGCTAGAGTTCGCCCGATTTTGTCTTTTGCTTCTAAATCAAACTCCAGCGTTACCGACTGTTCTGTACCACCAATTAGATTCTCTAACTGTTCTTTTGCTGCTTCGCCCCAAGGGCGCTGTCGCAAATCTGGTGCATCAACACCCACTAACCGCACTTGGGAAATCCAATTTGGTTGTTCAGCCATGCCTAACACTTCCAAACTTTGCCCACTAACTACTCGCGCTACTTTGACGTTAGCCTCATTGTTTGGCAGCTGGTTTTTGCCTTGGCAACTCACCAAGAGCAATAAGCAAGCCAAAATAGCTATTTTTCGCACCCAGTCACCAAAATGTACAGACATCAGAAATTTGGTGATTTTGAATTGTTTATCGAGACAGAATTCTGAATTCTTCTTCATTCTTCATCTAAGGGTAAACCCGCTTTAACTTTCCCCCTAGCGAAATAACGTCCAAACTGGAGTTCGTAGACTTCATCTTCGTCTTGTGTCTCCACCTCCAAGTCAGAACGGGGATAACTCACACACAACAAGGCATAACCTTGCCGACGTAAATCTGGCGACAATCCGATCGCCTCTGGTTGATAAATTTCTCCTGACAAAACTCTTACAGCACAAGCGGTGCAAGCCCCGTTACGACAGGAAAATGGTAGTTCTACCCCTTGTTTTTCGCCAGTGTGCAGGATGTAGCGGTCTTCGGGTACTTGTAGGGTGTATGTTTTGCCAGTGGCGCGATCGCGAACTCTAATTGTGTATGTATGGGACATCTGGATTTGCTTTGTGGAATTAGGACTATCAGATTCAATCTAAAATATCTTTCTTTATCTTTGCATTTTCTAGGATTTTATAGTATAATCGTAACTTGTGGCACCTGGAGAGGTGGCCGAGTGGTTTAAGGCGCAGACCTGGAAAGTCTGTTTAGGGAAACTTAACGGGGGTTCGAATCCCCCCCTCTCCGTTTTAAAACCTAACTTAAATATTCTAAATATATAGTTTGAACCAAACTTCTAAAAATAGTCGGGTAAAAAACAAGATATTGGCAAATATATTTATAGGGGCTCTCATTTGTATGCAATACATTTTGACCTCACTTCCATTCCTCTCTCCTTTTAGGCTACGGTGTACACACAAGTGGTATCTGCAAGGGTTTCAAGCTTTCTAGACCCGATGAAATTGTCATTACGAGGGGAGCGAAGTAATCGCATAATCCCGTAGTTTTTGCGATTGCTTCGTCGTTCCTCCTCTCTACGAGACGCTACGCGAACGCAATGACAGGTTTCTGGAGCGATTCAACAGCTTAGGGCTAGACGACGAAACCAAGTGTGAAGTGTAATTTCAAGACTTGTGTGTACACCGTAGCTCCTTTTAGGAAAGAGGCTTTGAATCTTACTCCCCAACGCTAGAAGGGAAGGGGCTGTTCTTGTTAGTTCTGTATTCCATGTAATTGAGAACCGATATAGAAACTGAAGACTGAAAAAAAGTTTTTTAAGGCACCTCAATCGAAATCAAAGCATTTTCTGGCAAATAGTTGGCAAAACGTCCTTCATCTGCAAGCACTAAAATCAGGTGCAGGGAATAATCTGGCGGAACTTGCAAATCTGCCCACGATACTGCCAATTCTAAACAATTATTTAAAGCTACTTGAGCGCGACTGAAACGGGGTTGCCATTGATAATTGTCTCCAGCTTCCCGAAACTGAATCGATTGCGTCAGCAAGTTAACTTCCAGAAGATGGTGGTAAAGGTAATTCAGTGGGGCTGCATCTGGTACATCTGCCAAGGGAACTGGGCTATTAACCATTGTTTTTTCTGGATAGAACCACAGCAAATTCAACTCTGCTGGAAAACCCCGCCCTGGTGCAACGCCACCTTTAAAGTCCAGCCGTAAATAGAAATTGAGGTGATCCACCCCATACCAAAGTCGCTGGATGACGCTGCTATTGTGCATCGTCCCTCGCGCCCCGCCGATTTCTATGCGTCCAGCTTTGTCCCAATCTTGCTCATCACCCTTACCATCAATGACAGGATGAATAAATCCTTGTGGGGTATGGCTTCCCTGTACTTGGTGGATTTCCACTGGTTGCTTGAGATAGGGCGGTACAGGTTCATTTAATGCCTTGTAAATGCCAAGCAGGTGTTCTCGAAACAACTGGTCAAAGATGGCATCCTGATTTGATGAGTGTCCTGCACCAAACCACCAAAACCAGTCGGAACCCTCTGCGGCATACAATGCTTCCCATGCTTCTGGGTTGTTTTCTTCCGTCGCTTCAGGATGACTTGCCAGCATAACTCTAGCTTCTGTCAAGTAATCCCAAGCACGATTTTTAGCGGGATCGCCGATCCAAGTTGTGAAGCTGCCATCCACCCAAGAACCACTATGTAGTTGTCCTCCAGGAATGGTGGCTGTGGCTGGAAATTCTTCGAGGAATTCGGAGACGGTGACGAGTTTCAGGTGGGGTTCATCGCTCAAGCTTTGATATAAAGCTTCTAGGAAAGGTTTGCCGTCTTGGGGATAAAATTCCCAGCAATTCTCCCCATCTAAAGCGATGGTAACTAGCCAAGGTTGATCACTGTGACTATCTCTTTGCATTTTAGCGATCGCTTGCAAATGTCCCACTAAGTCCGCGGCTGCCTGTTTTGCTGGCATCGTACTATAAGTAAAGCCAATCAAATCTGATAATCTGTGGTCACGAAACACAATTGACAAGTCACCCTCAGCGGTTTGCAAGCGATAGGGTCGATACAAAAGTTCTGGCTGTTGCACATTCCCCGCCCCATCCCGATGAAAAAAGTGTTTCAGCGTCCACCCTAAGACGGCTTCATCTGAGCATATCCACTTAAATCCTTGGTCAATAATGTGTGGAAGTACCGCCGGACTTACTGACTGTTCCGAAGGCCACAAACCACGAGGTATCTGTCCAAAGCGGTCTTTATAAAAGTCCCAAGCTTTCCGCAAGTGGCGGGGAATATCTTCTGCCCACTCAAATCGCTG
>JBGTMK010000233.1:0-2908 GCA_041743605.1 Nostoc sp. | reverse complement strand
TGGTCATTATCGGGCAACAGCCAAAGTTTTGGAAGGTGCAGGTGAAGTGAAAACTCGCCTGTGGATAGCACCACCAACGCGCATGGATGAACACCAATTAAAAGAAGAAGGTGTATACAGCGTTTTTGGGGCTGCGGGTGCGCGTACAGAAATGCCGGGATGCAGTTTATGCATGGGTAATCAGGCGCGAGTTGCTGATGGTACAACAGTGTTTTCTACCTCAACCCGCAACTTCAATAATCGTATGGGTAAAGATGCGCGAGTGTATCTTGGTTCAGCAGAATTAGCCGCAGTTTGTGCGCTGCTGGGACGGCTTCCTACAGTGCAGGAATACTTAGATATTGTGGCGAGTAGAATTGAGCCTTTTGCAGATGATTTGTATAGGTATTTGAACTTTGATCAAATCGCTGGTTTTGAAGATGAAGGGCGCGTGATTCCGTTGGAAGAAATGCCTAGGCTTGAGGATATTTTGGGTATGCCAGCTAGTAGTTTGCGTTAGTAAATATAGTAGGGTGGGCATTGCCCACCTCACACCACAATTTCAATAGGTGAATGCCTCGTTCCCAGCCTCCGACTGGGAATCGTAGGTTGGGTTGCGCTCGCTCCACCCAACCTACGATTTTTTTTGCAACATTTTAGCCTTGCCACGCCACTACGTAGGTGAAACTGTTATGAACTGTGAACAAGTGATTGATAATTAGATATGCGATGTTTAGCAACTTCTAAAACGTTATATGCTTCAATAATCTTAAATTTACGAAAATATTGGCAACATTTTGTCATCTGGATGACTAGCGGTTCTGACCTCCAAGTGTGGCAAGAATCAGATTGGCATGGTAAAACTTATTGCTGGCACGCCTACGATCCCGTCACAGGCCGCTCTGTTTGTTTTGGCTCTGAAGAAGAAATGCAAATTTGGATTGATAAATGTTACTACAAATAGCATTTATTATCTATCAAAAATCAACAATACACTTCAGTGGCACACATCTGTGTGCCACTACGAAATACCTGTATTTTACCCAATTGAAATATTTACCTTGGTTCTAATTTAGCAACTCGCTCCTCTAGTTTGTTGACTTGTTGCTTCAATTCAACTACCAAAGTTGCAAGCCGATCAAACATTCGATCTTGTTGTGATAAATTACCTCTAGAACCAGTTGGCTGTCGTGAGGTAAGCGTTGTTCTTGCGGATGGAGACTGGCGAGTTTTACCTAGTTGAGACTCTATCTGATTTAACCGCGATTCAATCCGATTAAAGTCCGCTTGCAGGTTGTTGATGCGGGATTCTACTTGCTGCGATGAGGCAGTTTTAGGAAAAAAAATGCCCCAAATAATTGTTACTAAAATCCCGGCAATTACTAGCACCTTGATTTTTTTCATATCAGATATCTGGATTATCGATTATGAATCTTCTACTATACTGAGAGGGGTAATAATTCGATTAAAATTACAACATACCACTTTTCAAACAACCTCTTAGATTGGAGATTGATCTTCAATTGTTTGAGATTCATTTACTAGAGGATTGAGGATAACTTCATTTGCAACATTATCAGGTTTACGGGCACGAATTGCTGGGCGCGTAGGCGTAGCCCGTCGTAGACATCGCTTGTAACCTGCTCTTTCAGCTTTTTGGTGTTCGTAATCAATTAATCTGCCATAATATTCATGCTTGCTTAAATTCATCGATAAGAAAATATGCTGGCGAATATTACCAAAACCTTTGCGATTAAAAAATTTTAATGCTGAAGTATTGGTGGGGTCAGTGTCTACCAGCATAAACCGCGCTCCATCTTCAATCATGCGGGCGACGACTTTATCAACCAACTTGTCTGCAACTCCGCGACGCTGGAACTTCGGACTGACTCCCAGCCATAAAATGTATCCATAAGTCCAGGATGCTTTGGTAATGATGGTTCCCAAAATAAATCCTGCTAATTCCCCATCTGTTTCAGCTACAAGACAGTATTCTGGATCGGTGTTGTAAAGTCCAATCACCTCCCATTCGTCCCAAGTGCGGTATAAATAAGGATATAAATCGCTGGTAAATAACTCTTCTCCCAAGTGGTAAACGGGAGCAATATCATCAATTCTTAATTCGCGCACATAAATAGCTTCAGTTTCGTCAAAAATTGACATAAATTTACATAACTTAAAAGTTATAATTTATATACTCTATTGGATTTTACAAACATCCTCTAATATATGGGGTTGAGTGAGACTTCTTGAATGCTGTCAAAACTTGGCAATGAGTCTTTTACTACTTCTTCATCACCTTGTGTGCGTAGTTTACCACCGTAGGCATCGCACCGTTTGGCAAACTGACAATAATCACAGTTTTTGCTACCCTCCACCACTTGAGGAAACTGCTGGTTATTTTGGTAATTTTCCAAGGAACTAGTTAACTGACTTAATAGTTGATTAAGTTTCTTTGCTGTTTGTGTGTGTTGAGTAGTATTGTAATTAAATTTAATATTTTGCGGCTTGCCCTCAGATTGGACGAACCAGTAAGTCATGGAAATATTTTCGGGCAAATAGTCGCTAGTTTCAGCCAAGACATACAGATAAAGCCGTGTTTGCCAGTTTGATTCTAACTTGCGTTTGTTGGGTGGTTTAGGATAAGTTTTCCAGTCGAGAATTTGCGCTTGTTGGTTATCAGCAATCAATAAATCATAGACAACCGTCAGTAAATAATCCTGAACTTGTAGAGTCCGGTAGTGTTCGCTTTCACGGAAAGTTTGATTATCAGATGTAGCCGTTAAAATTTCTGGGGCTGCATCGGCAAAAGCTAGCATCCAGCTTTGCAGTTGAGCATCTGCTTCCAGGAAACTATCAATTGGCAAACCCATTTCTCGCTGCTGCATTAGCAAGTGAAAGCGACTACCCAAAGTTTGGCGTTCTTCTT
>JBGTMK010000232.1:0-8278 GCA_041743605.1 Nostoc sp. | reverse complement strand
CCGAAATGGGAACTTTAGTACCTTCTGAGCCACTAATCTTTCTCAAGCCACCCACGTCGATTATTCCATCTGAGAGGGAAATTAAGTATCCTCCCCAATCACCAAGAGTTGACTATGAAGGAGAGTTAGCACTAGTGATTGGCGATTACGCCTTTGAATGCACACCACAAGTAGCCCAAACTAAAATTTGGGGCTACACCATCGCCAATGACGTAACGGCGCGGGATTTACAAAAGCGGGATGGTCAATGGACGCGAGCCAAAGGTTTTGATACTTTCTGCCCCTTGGGGCCTTGGATTGTGCGGGAATTAAATCCAGGAGCGAGATTGCAGACTTTTGTAAATGACGATGCCAATCCAGTCCAATCTGCTTGTATCGATCAGATGGTGTTTTCTCCCGATGTTTTAGTTTCTTATATCAGTCAGGTGATGACGCTATTACCCGGTGATTTGGTGCTTACAGGTACGCCTGAGGGTGTCAGTCCGTTGCATCCAGGCGATCGCGTCCGCATCGAAATTGAAGGCATTGGTCGCCTGGAAAACACCGTAGCGTCCCATTAGCTTTTAACGCACTTGCATATACACGGCATCGGAAATCGCCGGAATTTCCGCATAACGTCCACTCACGGACTGGATGACTGAATATGCAACTGCTCCCACTATGCCGATAAAAATGGTTGTGGATAGGGTTTGGATTGCAAAACCACCAACGGGAATTAGCCCCACAACATCAGTTAGGATGCTAAACAAAAATATAATGATGTTCAAAAGGATTGCTTGCATGCTATTGAAACGAATAAAGTGACTAATTTTTTCGTTTCTTACTACCAGCAAAAATAAAGCGAAGAAAATAATTATTCCTGCAAAACGCACGCCGTAGTAAATTCTCAACAATGGCAGAAGCGGCAAAAACAGCAATTGTAGTGGTGGAAACTCTGAGAGCAAATATCTGCCAAATACAAAAACCTCAATTAGAGGAAGTAAATAAGGCAAAGAAGCAAAAATCCGATCTGAAACTGTTGTAGACCCGCGCCAAGACATTATGCGTTCTCCTGTGGTTAAATTTCAATAGTTACTTGAGCTTAGGATAACGCAGTTGCTTGGTCTTGCTGATAAATTCAACTATTCTATATGGGCGATGCGAAAGCCCATCATGCATTCATACTGGTCTGGCTGCTGTTGAGTAAGTTTGTGAATAGCTTGACCACAGCGCAGTTGACCCTCACGCCAACGAGGTTTACCCCTCCCGTCAGCGAGTAAACAAGACTGGCAAACTTGCTCAGGGGCAAGGATTTGATCGTTCATTAAAATGACTAGCATCCAATCCCTCCTGTAAATCCTCATTGTCACCCACATTGCACTCAGGGGAGGACACACTTTGTAGCGGTTCAAGCGGCTTCAGGTAGATTAGATGTATTTTGCGCGGTTAAGTGTTGTAATTTGCGATCGCGCTTGACGCTCACTTTGGGCGATCGCAAAGGACACTTAAGAACCACATCCTACCTCTTTGTAGCAAAAATGTGGGCAATTACGATTCAATAAAAATTGTCAAGTGAATCTTAATGTATTGTACGTTGTGTTTATTTAAAAAGGTATTGGGGACTGGGGATTGGGGATTCAGACCCCAACCAAGTTTTGTTGCAAGAGCGTTC
The DNA here is from genome assembly GCA_041743605.1 of Nostoc sp. GTDB lineage: Bacteria > Cyanobacteriota > Cyanobacteriia > Cyanobacteriales > Nostocaceae > Nostoc. The sequence continues at coordinate 6,627 of JBGTMK010000232.1, read as the reverse complement.
GCACGAGAAGAAAACTCTTTCCGTGTCCCCGACTTGCTGCGCCGAAGTCGGGGAATCCTGGCACGATTCGTTGAAATTGGACATTATAGTAAAAAATAATACAAAGTTTTTTGTCCTAAGTTGAGCAGAGACAGCCAAAGATATCCATTGCTTCCCTGTTAATTTAGCACTGGAGAGTCTCAAACCTAATATTCAGAAAACAACAAAAGCTTCACGCACAAGCAACACAGCAGCCACTTTAAATTCCCTTGACATGACTAGTACCGCAAGGCGGAAGTCAAAAGTCAAAATGAAGACGGCGTAAGGGTTTTGTTGATTGGGAATGGGTGGTTTATTTCCGCCGTGCTGTACTAGTTAAAGTCAGAGAACTTAAGTAAGTAAAACTAAGTTAACTTGATAGTTATTTAAGTAATGCATTTTCAAAATACTGAGGTAAACTTGCAAGCAAGTTAATACACAAAATTACTCAGCGGCTCGTCGGTCTGGGCATCACTTACAATGGAACACTGGCAATTTCTGATACAGAAACAAGGCGCTCGCTCGTGGCATATCCTAGAATCGCCAAATTTGGAAGTTTTGGAAGGGCAGTATAGAGTTTTGGCTCGTTCTAACCTTCCTAATACAGACGTGGAAGTGAGGATAACTCACTCTTCAACTCAGGAAGTTCAACCAACGCGGCGAATTTTCAAGCGATCGCGTCGCACTGACTCAGAAGGCTTAATGGCAGTAATTCCTTTTACCTACTTCCAGGTGGGAGTTTGGGAGTTACGCTGTTCCGGCGATTTAATGTCGGATCTGCTCGGTAAATCTTGGCAATACAGTGTCCAACTACAAGTCTTGTATCAAGGAGAAGAAGGGGAAAATGTAGAATCAAGTTCATCTGATAACCCAAATACTGTTTCTACACAACTGGAATCTACTACCCCAGCAGAATCTAAAATTACTTTAGATAATGCGATCGCTGTTTCTACAGAATTGGCAATTGTTACAGATAACAATCCCGTTACTACTGTTCTGCAAGAAGAGAACTTGGAATCTACTACCCCAGCAGAATCTAAAATTACTTTAGAAAATGCGATCGCTGTTTCTACAGAATTGGCAATTGTTACAGATAACAATCCCGTTACCACTGTTCTGCAAGAAGAGAACTTGGAATCTACTACCCCAGCAGAATCTAAAATTACTTTAGAAAATGCGATCGCTGTTTCTACAGAATTGGCAATTGTTACAGATAACAATCCCGCTACCACTGTTCAGCTAGATGAAACCGAAGAAAATATAGTTATCGATGAACCTGTGAGTCCTGTGTGGCTTAAAGGTGAGACAGCAGAGCAAATTTTACAAAATTTAATAGATTTAGCTTTACCCACCTCTGAAGCTCTACCCAAAGATGAAAAAGTTACAGATTCTCCAGCAATACAACCACCGCCACCATTACTGCTAACTTTAGGTCAGGATACTTATATTGCTCGTTGGGGACAAGCTCTTACAATCAATGGGCAGATAGAACTCCAAGAAAAGATAAATCTAGATCAGGCTGAAAAATTATCCCCAGAAAGGCTGCGGGCGCTTGAACTAGGAATTGAACTGCGATCGCCAAATAACTCGAAAATCTTGACTCAAGTAAGACAACCATTACTAGATCAGGAGTTGCCCTTCACTATCAATACCTCTATCGATATTCCTGCTGACTGTGAATCCAAGTTAATTTTGGCAGATATCAGTTTGTATGGTAATTTCGCCGATGCTGATCAAGTCATACAGTTAGCCAGCCAGTCGTTCACCATTACAGCAGATGTAACGGAATTACTGGCAATTACAACAGCCTTAACAAAACCTAGTACATCGTTAAATAACCTCATAGACTCATCTACTGCTTTTACAGAACCAGAGGCACCTGTGAGGCTCGATTTGAAACTATTAAATCTGGTCAAAGTTCCAAAAACAGACCAGTCTCAGACACTCAATCCATCCTCAAGCACACCCCTACCACCGCAAATTAACCTGCAAGTTTTGCGAGAAGCTACCCTGCGGACATCTAACTTAAAGAATTCAGGTACTTCGCCTCAATTGCCGAAACTACCCCCTATTCAAACCGATGCCAACATTCCCACAGATGTTGTTGTAGAAACCTCTACACAGGAGGAGCTTGTAGAAAAGGATGCTACTATAGCTGCCATCAACTTGGAGCAATTGGTCATCAGCCAACGTCGAATGCCAATACTCGCCACTACTTTGCCATACTTGAGACGGTTACAAGCTTTGCCAGGTGATGCAGAAGAAGTAAAAAACCATGTCCCCCCAAATACATTGGAAGTTCAAGCTGCTGAAGACTTTCCGCAGGTGGACGCAATTCTGCCTGAAGATGAAAATACACCTGAATTAGTAATAGATGATGCACAATTCCAGGAAGAATCTGTTGCTGAAGTAGAAACCCAGCAAAATATACAATTCCAGGAAGAATCTGTTGCTGAACTAGAAACCCAGCAAAATGCAGAATTTATTACAACAGGCAACCTTTACTCATCTCCCTTACTCAGGAAGTGGATGCAGAGCCAAGGATACTCTTTGCCTGAATCTATCAATGATCTGCAACTTCAAGACTACGATAACTATGTTCCAGCGCAGCAGATGCCCCTTTCTCTAAGTGCAGAAACTGCGAATGTTGATGTCAACTTGCCGTCAAACCTAGATGCCACCACGGAAAATAATCTGAGCGAAGGTTGGAACCGCTCAGAACTTCTTCTAGCAGACACGTTGCGCGAAGAGGAAACATGGGAAGAAGTCCAAGAGTTGGCTTTTGATCTGGGTAACTTTGGAGAAAATGTAGACACAGCAAAGGAAACGGATCTAGGAACAGGAGAAAATACCGAACTAGAAAAACTGTTAGAAGAACCAACACTTTCATCAGCTTTGTTAACACAACTACCGCCTCCCCCTCCTCCAATAAAAGTAAATATAGCGTCAGCTTGGTTGGCGCAAGAAATTGTTGTAGATGATACATATAGTGAACTGGAAGCCGATGCAACGAGGAGTTTACCCTTTGAAAAAAAGGAGCAACTGCTGTTAGATTCATCCCCTTCCTCACCTATAGTTGAGGCAGCCACGGAGCCTTTGCCAATTCCACAGCTGCATATACCAGAAGGCGAACTAATCGCTGGCAAGTCTTTGCTAGTACGCGTAGTACTGCCTGAAGTACCTCCGCAAGTTGTTGTCAAGTTATGGCTTGAAGATTATCAAACTCGCTGGTTACTAGATGGGCCTCATTTATTGACAAATTTACTACCTAATGTTTTGGGAGGGTTGGAGGTGATGACGCAATTAAACATTCCCTTTGGCTGTTTAGAAATTCGCTTAGAAGCGATCGCACTGGATCTGACAACCCAACAGGAGAGTCACAAAGTCACAATATTGCGAACTGTAATTCCTCCAGACTTGCCAAACTTAGAGCTAGATGAACTCCTGGGTATGTAACTTAGGTATTGGGCATTGGGCATTGGGCATTGCTTCTTCTCTCCCTGCTTCCCCTGCTCCCTCATCTCCCTCATTTCCCCCACTCTCAACATGGGCTGTGTTAAAAATATGAAAGAATTTCAAAAATCTGGCAGGATTTGGAGTAAGCTCATTTTGAATTGTAGTGTTATTTAACAGGAACTTTTACTATGGCAGCTTCCTTTTTGCCTTCTATCTTCATTCCCATAATTGGTTGGGTTTTGCCTGGTGTTGTCTTCGCGTTTCTATTTTTATACATTGAAAGCGACGATATCAGCGATATCAACTGATACTGATGTAGTCATTGGTCATTATTCATTTGCAAAAAACGAATGACAAAGGACAAAGGACAAATGACTATTGAGTAAAATTATTACCGCCTATCTCATAGAGACAGGCGGTTTTTTAACGTTGATTTCTCAACAAATGCTGAAAAATTCTAACTTATAGTGTTCGGTTCAAACCAACTTATGTTAAATCGAAGAACCGAGTCCGGCGTAGGCACCATAAAAGAAAATGCCTAAGACTGTAATTATACCTAAACCTGCGATCGTAGCGACGACCCACAGGGGAATTCTCCCACTTCCAGACACAGCTTCTCTCCTCCCTTAACAACAAATCAACACACGCTCAATAAACAAAAATTAACAACAGTAGTTCCAGTTAGTTAAAGAAGTAACTGGAAAACAGAATCCCCAGAACGAAAACTAGTAGTAGTCCCAGGTATAGCGAAGTCCGGTTTAATTCAACCGGCTGATTATTGGGATTGGGCGATCTTTCTACCATAATTGCTCCTAACGTTGAATAAATTGCATTGCGGCGATCGCGCCTAAAAAGAATACAGTTGGTACACCTAATGTGTGTACTGCCAGCCATCTAACGGTAAAAATTGGATAGGTAACTGGTTGATTGATGTTGTTTCCGCTAGTCATGATCTCAAACTACTTTCCAATAAATTCTTCAACTTGTTTTTTAGCTTCAAAACGGTTCTTCACAATGGGCACTTCCTGCCGCGCTGGTGTGAAATACTCGTTGGGGCGGGGTGTGCCAAAGGCATCATAAGCCAGCCCAGTTTGTACAAATAGCCAACCAGCAATAAACAATGCTGGGATGGTGATGCTGTGAATCACCCAGTAACGAACGCTAGTAATGATGTCCGAAAACGGACGTTCTCCAGTAGTACCTGACATTTAGCTCCCTACCTTATACATAGAGTGTTATTGAGTTTATTATCCTACAAAGTTAAGAAAGAGTTACAAATTGCAACATTCTTCTCAGAAATTTGGTATTGGGGATTGGGTATTGGGGAAACCCCAGTCCTTAGTCCCTAATCCCTAATCCCCAGTCCCCATTAAACGGCTTCTGGGGAAGTTGTTTCAGGGTTTGGTAAATATTTGAGCAAAACGCCGCGATCGCCAATTATAAATCCCCGCTCTGGCTCTAAGAACACAATCTTGTACAAATTAGCAGCAACTTCTTCTACCTCACGATCTTTTTCCCAGGTTTTGCCACCGTCGCCACTCCGTAGCAAATTACCGCTACCGCCACCGATCCAAATTTCATTGGGTGTGCGATATGCCAAATCCAGTAAACCCCAACTGGTGGATAACTCTGGATATTTTGCCTCTTGCCATTCTTCAGGTTTAGTTGGGTCACTAAACTGAACTTGACCTCCTCTAGCTAGCAACCACAATTGCCCATTGTCACCAAAGCCCATGTTTTCTACTCGCCGAGAACTATTGCGGTTATGAGGTACCCAAGCATCTTGGCCTGGTTCCCAAGTCGAGTAGAAGCTACCCTTAGCAGAAACAGCAATATATTTCCCATCAGCAGAACGTTCCAAGTTACGCACCACACCCACTGCTGATTCGACTTGGGCTTTCCAGTTTTTGCCGCCGTCTGTGGTCTTATATATGGCTCCCACATCGGTAGCCATTTCAGCTGTATTGTCTGCCAGTGCCTTAACTGCGATCGGGCTACCTGGTAGCTTTTCGCTCAGGGGAATACGCGACCAAGAAGCACCTTCATCGGTAGTATGTAGTAACAGTCCAGGCTCTCCAGCAATCCAGCCTTCTTTACCTGCAAAACTTACTGAGTCAAAGCGATACTTCTGCTCATCTAGTTGCAGTATTATTGGTTTCCAGGTATTACCACCGTCATTGGTTTCCAATAGGGTGGCATTGCTACCTACTAAGTAACCATGCTCCGGGTTATTAGTAAAAGCAATATCCAATAGATTCGAGTCTGTTGGCACAGAAATGACTTTCCAAGGGTTATAGCTAACAGAAGGAACTTTGCTACAACCTATGCAGATGATGACTACTATTAACAAGGCAGCTATTCGTTGCCAACTTTTCACAATTGAATGCATCAGTATTTCTTAGTTATTTCTAAATTTCTGTAGGAGTTGGCAGCCAGGACGCTGGACAATCCTGGGTTTTTCATTTTGGATTGCTCAACGGCTGTCATTGTAAGCCGTAGAGACTGATAAAAAACAAAAAGCCAAGAGCCAAAGCGCCAAAAATTAGGATATTCTTTTGGGTTGGCGTTAGGTTGTTGACACCCAAACCGTAACCGAGATTTTCTTTAAAGCCGGATGCAGTACCCGCAGGGCCGATGTTGGCAAAAGCGGTTTTCTTTGCAGAACAAACCGGACAGCGCCAATTTATGGGCAGTTCTGCAAAGAGTGTCCCGGAAGGAATATCATGTTTATCGTCTCCCTTCTCAGGTTCGTAAACATAACCGCAGGCGCGACACTCATAGCGGTCTAACACCGGAGTCTCAACAGCTGGTTCGCTCATGGCTAAGGCCTCGCAAAGGAGAAATCTTAAATATACGTTAAAAATTATGACATAATTGTTAGGCTTTTCTATCACTGTCAAAAGCGAATTAAATACTTGAAATGCGTCTGTTTCCCAGATTTCAGAAAAACCAAACAGATATAATGTAAAAGAAAGTTACGCAGTTAAGGGATTGGGCGTTGAGTAAAACAGTTCCGAGTTCCGAAAGTTCTGAGTAAAGAAGTGAGATTCCCTACTCAGCACTCAGCACTCAGCACTCAGCACTCAGCACTCAGCACTCAAAACTCACTACTTAAAATACTCCATAAGCGGTAGATACTCATTGTGTTTGTCC
>JBGTMK010000231.1:0-4056 GCA_041743605.1 Nostoc sp. | reverse complement strand
GCCCATCGGCATACCATCCAGTACCTAAAGGGGGATTGCTACTGCCTTTTTTGTTAGGGCTGGAATGAGTAACTTTAACGTAATGTTCTCGGTAGAGCGTAATATTACTATTGGAGATTACTTGATTTTTTGGGCCAGATAAGTTTGAGACTGAAACATTAACGTTTGTCAGTCCACTATTTGGTGCGCGGATTCCGATTTGAAAGGGTTCATATTCCCCACGGGCAGCATATAAATCAATGCGGGTTTTACTTTTTGGTAGGTCTTCTCGTTTTATCCTTTCTAAATTTGAAGTTACCCAGACAAAGGGATGATTAATTAAGGATGAGTTGTTTGCTAATAGCCCAATGCTTGAACAAGCAAATAAAGTAAATACTGTTCCTAACATCAAGATGATAATTTTGAATCTGTTAAGAAACCTTGTCTTTCTTTTAAAAATAGACATTTAAATTTCTCCTTACTCTAATACAAGAATTTCATTAATTCATAGCGAACTCTCTTGATAAAACTCCGCGTACCTCTGCGTTTACTTTGCGTGCCTCTGCGTTTAAAAGCGCTGTACTGTGTTTATTGAGAATCATGTAAAAATTTAACTGGACTGTATTGCCTTATTAATGACTAATGACAAAGGACAAATGACAGCCCCTACTAGTTAACTTGAATTACGCCGACTTACTTAATGGTTTTCTTCTAACCACGCCTGAAACATCAACACATCCCACAAATAATTTTGCCAGTCTTGCTCAGATGAAATATGTTCTGCCCATTTTTGGCGAATTGGCTGCGGATTCAAAAATCCTTGTTGCTGTAGCCGATTTTCATCTAGTAGGTTTTCAGCCCAGTCTCGTAAAGGAACGCGCAACCAACTATCAATCGGCATCCCAAAACCCATTTTGGGGCGCTCAATCAAGTTTTGAGGTACATATTTATACAAAATCTGACGCAATAGCCATTTACCCTGACCATTACGGATTTTCAGAGACAATGGTATGCGCCAAGCTAATTCCACTACGCGGTGATCTAAAAATGGTATTCGACTTTCTAAACTCACCGCCATGCTGGCTCGATCAACCTTGACTAGGATATCGTCTGGGAGATAATTCACTGTGTCAAGATACATCATCTGGTGAATGAAGTCGGGTAACTGCGATAATTGTTGGCGATCGCAATAATTCATCAAAGGCTTTAAACTATCTACTACTAATCCTTCTCGCTCCTTCCAATGAGAAATCATGCCTGTGTACAAAGCTTGGGCATCAGAAACCGCCAAAATTCCCGCAATCCAGTGCAATTTATCCCCAGGAGTAGGTTGCTTGAGTTTAGTTGGTAGTAAGTCTTGAAAGTTAGCCAAAGCACGATTCCAAGTTTGAGGCGATAAGCTAGACAATGTGCGTGCAGCAGTCTGGCGCAAGGTTGGAGGTATCCAGCCAATCTTTTGCCAAGTGCTGTCACCCCAAAAATAGCGTGTGTATCCCGCAAAGAGTTCATCGCCACCATCCCCGGAAAGACTGACTGTTACCTCCTGTTTTGCAAGCTGAGATATTAAGAAAGTCGGAATCTGGGAATCGTCGGAGAATGGTTCATCGTAAAGTGTCGGTAGCTTGGGGATGACAGCAAGTGCATCCTTTGGGGTTACATAAAATTCTGTATGGTCTGTACCTAAATGCTCTGCTACTGCTTTGGCATAATGTGCTTCATTGTAGCTATCTTCATCAAAACCGATGGTAAATGTTTTCACCGCTTGGCTACTTTGAGCTTGCATTAAGGCTACTACTGTGGAGGAATCAATTCCTCCTGAAAGAAAAGCTCCTAGTGGCACATCTGCAACCATCCGTAGTCCGACTGCATCTTGTAATAACGCTTCCATCTGTGCAACAGCTTCCATTTCCGACCCGGTGAAGGGTTCATGAACACCCAACTCAGCGGCTTTGATTGCAGACCAGTAGGGCACTGGATTGGGATGAGTATCCACGCCGTTCCAAGTGAGGATGGTTCCCGGTGGTAACTTATAGATGCCTTCGTAGATTGAATAGGGTGCAGGAACGTAGTTATTTCGGAGATAAATTGCTAAAGCATCACGGTTGATTTTTGCTTGGAAAGCGGGATGAACTTTCAAAGCTTTTAACTCGGAGCCAAATAGAAAGGTTTGGCCCATCCAACCATAATAGAGAGGTTTTTCACCCAAGCGATCGCGCCCTAAATGCAAAATTCGCTCTTGACGATCCCACAAGGCAAAAGCAAACATCCCATTAAAGCGCCCAATTGCTTCATGTAACCCCCACTGACTAAAGCTAGCCAGCATCACCTCAGTATCAGAACGTCCCCTAAAATGATGGCCTAGTGATTCAAGTTGACGCTTTAACTCCAAAAAGTTATAAATTTCGCCATTAAAAACAATTACATACCGACCGTTCGCAGATATCATCGGCTGATGTCCCTCTGGCGAAAGGTCTACAATCGCCAGTCGTCGATGCCCCAAAGCCATCCCTATCTCTGCATCAACCCAACTCCCGCCATTATCTGGCCCTCGATGTAAAAGTGTGTCTGACATCTGATGAACTGTGCTATGTAGTTCATCAGAGTTGACTTGTCTAGAGATATTCCAAAAACCAGCAATGCCACACATGGAATTTTAGCCTTCCAATTGAGTTTTTTTGTAAGAATTCAGGATCTCTTGGGTGCTGAATTCTTAGAGATTGTTTGAAAAGTGTTTCGCTGTCACTTTAAACACTTTTAGATCCCCCCTAACCCCCCGATGCATTGGCTACGGTGTACACACAAGTCTCAAGTAGTTGATGAATGAATGCGGATTTTACCCCACCCTAACCCTCCCCTTGCAAAGGGGAGGGAACTAGATTTCTTTTTTCCCCCCTTTCCAAGGGGGGATTAAGGGGGGTAATTCGATTTGTATGTACACCGTAGCCTTAAAAAGGGGGGGATCTAAAATTTTTGATGCCGACAAGAGAACTTTTCAAACATCCTCTTACGTTTTTTTGATTTTCATGATGAATTTCCTACTTTAAATCTTTGCTCTAACTGACTCGCCGCAGTCATAGCAGCCATTAATGAGAACATGATTAGGATGTAGCGTTCTTCTAAAACATTATGACTAAATAGCCCCCAAAGAAGAATAAAAGCAGCAAAAGCAAAGCCAATATATTTAGTTTCTCCACGGGCGTGCTGTGTCACTGCATATACCAATAAAGGTAGAATTAAAGCGCCTAAAAATCCGTGATCTGCCATGTAGTATAAATAGATATTGTGTGTAGATATGTTCATATTCCAGGTTAAAGTTGAAGCAATTCCATTACCAAAAATTGGATGCTCAGTAAACATCTGCCAAGCTAATTGAGCTACTTCTAAACGCGAATCAGCAGAATCTTCAGAATCAGAAGTTGAAACGTTTTGAAACCATGAAATTCTTTCAAGAGAGTTTTGATTCAAACTCAAATTTCGTAATAGTTCTTCTGACCATTGTGAGCCTAAACTAATAATTATTGTTCCAATTCCCAACACCCAATAAAGTAATTTATTAAGATGCAATACACGGGTGATAGTAAAAATTATAACTGTAACTAACCAGCCAAGAATAGCTCCTCTAGAAAATGTCAACAGCACCCCAATACCAATGAGAGATACGAAAGGTAAACGATATATTGGTTGCAATAGACTCACACTAAAAATCATGCCAAGTACCAATGCAGCCCCATCATTATTGGGATTTAGATAAAATCCGGCAGACCTACCACCAGTACCTAATGAGTTAAATGCAATTGGGTTAAAAAACTCATAAATGTTGTTGAATACAGCCATTAATACTGCAATAAAAATTGCCCATCTAGTCCAGAGATGAATATTATTGTTGTTGGAGAAAATCAGGGACATTATTATGATAAATATCACTGACAAAATTCTTTTCCTTAATTCTTCAACAATAATTTCAGTATGTATTGAAAATAGTATGAACCATAAACAAGAGACAACGATAAAACCAAGACACCAAATAATTACAGGGCGTGGTATATATTTTTTATTTGAAAAAAGCAACGGGGTGGA
>JBGTMK010000230.1:0-5919 GCA_041743605.1 Nostoc sp. | reverse complement strand
AAGTTGGGTTTATCTTCCCAGCAGTGGGAAATCTTTGTGAATCAACTCACAGAACAACAACAGCAAATATTACAGTTAAAAACTGCACGAGAAAATGACCAAGCGATCGCCAAAGCCATCAAATGCACCCCTAAACAACTACAAAAGCGCTGGACTCAACTTTTAGAAATAGCATGGTCTATCCGCAACGGTCATACTGAAGCCCAGACAGGCTAAAATAAAGGTGAATAAAATATAGAGAAGACCATGAGCCCAGTATTTCCCGAACTCTCTAGTCTTTCGAGAGCGGAAAAACTTCAACTGGTAGAAGATTTATGGGATGAGATTGCCGCTACACCAGCAGCGCTCCCAGTTTTAGATTGGCAGAAACAAGAGCTAGCTCATCGCAAAGCCGAATATCTGCAAAATTCAGCCATTGGCAGTAGTTGGGAAGATGTAAAAGCCAGAATCTCTCAACGACATGGCTAGAAACTTAACTATCCTTACAAGCCGCAGAACTGGACATTAATGAAGCTTATGACTGGTACGAGGGACGCGAATTAGGGTTAGGCGCTGAGTTCCTACGCTGTATTGATGCCTGCCTGAATTTAATTCAGCGTCACCCCAGCACATACCAGATTGTTCATGAAACTTATCGCCGCGCTACAATTAGGCGTTTTCCCTACGTCGTTTTTTACGAGTTTAATGAACAGGAGATTATTATCTACGCTGTTTTCCACTGTTCCCAAGACCCAGAAAAATGGCGGAGTCGCTTGCAATAGTTGCTCTTTGAGACTAAAGATAAATCCATTACTTTAACTATTATCTAAATTACTAACTCGTTCCTTACCCAAATTATTAATACATTTGTATTTGTTTAGTACAAAAATACCAATTTTTTCTTATTTATACCTAATGAATTTAGCCTTGTGCATCCAAAATCAAAAATTTATATAACCTAATATTTACTGTTGCTTCTAGGGAATCCTAAAATCAGGAAACCTTTTGAAGATAATTAGGATAAAGATGACTCAAGGTGCAAGAGCAGTTACTTCTGGCAATGTCTTGGAAAAAGCTGTAGAAGGGACTTTACTGGGTCATGGATATGTCCAAGTGGGCTTTGATTTACCAAAGAAACAGCGCCTTGGATGTCTTTTAAGCTCGAATAATATACCAAAACGATATGCAAGGCAGGTTTATATCGGAGCAGGAATTTATGGGAGCTATATATATGTAGACTTTTACATTATTGGTGCTGCATCTGTTTCTTCTGGGCTGATTATTGAATGTAAATGGCAGCAAAGTAGCGGTTCTGTCGATGAAAAACTTCCTTACCTCAACTTGAATATTCAAAATTGCTATCCTGCACAAGCAGTTGTATTAATTGATGGTGGAGGTATGAAACCGCAAGCTGTATCGTGGTTAGGCAAACAAGTTGGCTTCAATCAAAATCTTCTCTCAGTTCATAATTTAACTTCATTTATTGCCTGGTCTAACAATAATATTTAATACGAGGTTACTAGCAATTCTGTAATTTTACCGCGCTTTTTAGCATTGGAATTAATTGCTCTAGATGCTGATATAGTATGGATATTGAAACTGCTATAAAGGTTGCGAATAAATTCACAATCTGAATTAGATAGCATAACTTTAACTCCACGTTCAGCTAATTTTTCAAATACATCTTTGAGTTGAACTTGCTGTTCTTCAGCAAAACCATACATACTGTAAGCTGTAAAATAGCTCGTTTCACTTACAGGATAGTATGGTGGATCAAAATAAATAAAATCATCACTGCTTGTGGCATAATTTACCACATCAAAAAAATCTGTTTGTTTAATTTTAGACGTAGAAAGTGCTTCTGAGGCTGTTCGCAGTAAAACCTCAGAACAAATATTAGGATTTTTATATCTGCCTAAAGGTACATTGAACTTACCCTGTGAATTAACTCTATAAAGACCATTAAAACAAGTCTTATTAAGATAAATTAGACGAGCAGCTTTTTCTATATCAGTACCGCTGGAGTTGTTTCTGACACTATAGTAATAATCTTTATCATGTCGGATTTTATGCTCTTTTAATAGAGAAATTAAGTCCTCAACCCGATCTCTAACACAGCAATAAGTGTTAATTAAGTCGGCATTAATATCAGTTAAAATAGCCGCACTTGGTTGAAGATAGAAAAAAACAGCACCACCACCTAAAAATGGCTCATAGTAATTTTTATAACTCTTGGGAAAATAAGGAATGTATTGCTGTATCAACCTACTTTTACCCCCTGCCCACTTCAAAAATGGACGCGGGCTAGTTTCCTTGGGGATTTGAATTACCATTTACTTGCAATTTAACTGAAAATAATCGTGACTAAATAAAGCCAATATAACCGACGAAGTATATTTTATATTAGCTGGTTAATTTTCCAGCCACTATAGATTACAATTGAGTAGATAAAGCATATCAAAACAAACGTAAGTATATAACAAGGCAGTTTACATTCAGATGTTTGACGGATTTTGGGATAACGTCTTTCGCTACCCCCGGTACTTAATTACTATCGTCTTAGGACTGTTTCTGAACACCTTTGCGCCGTTAGTGCCACTGTTGAAGCGTCCGGTCACTTTGATCGCTATCTTGGGTTTATTTGTGAGCAGCCTAGTCTTCCTTACTTTCACCCTACGGGCAATGCTGGGCTTGAGTCCAATCTAGACTAGCGCTATATCGGGGCTGTGCCCCACAGACGGTTGCTCTTGGCGTTGCTCCCGCTAAGTACTGTCTATCCAACTTGCATCTATATTTTGTTGTACAACCTCTGTGATGAGGCGAAATTTTTATGGCTACAAATCGTCGGGTTTCCCGCGTTGCTGAACTGATCAAACGGGAAGTTAGCCAAATGCTGCTCAACGGCATTAAGGATGACCGTGTGGGTACTGGAATGGTCAGTGTTACTGATGTTGATGTTTCTGGCGATCTCCAACACGCCAAAATCTACGTCAGCATCTATGGTACAGATGAAGCTAAGGAAGAAACAATGGCAGGCTTAAAGTCTGCTACGGGTTACGTCCGCAGCGAACTTGGGGCGCGGGTACGCCTACGTCGTACACCAGAGGTGATATTTCTCGAAGATCGCTCCATCGAACGCGGTAATAAAGTATTGGCACTACTAAACCAACTTAACCATGAGCGTCCGTCAGAAAATCTTGTAGCAGTAGAAGACAGCACTGATCAAAATGATCAGGAATTCTCCGAATAAGTAACTAAAACAACAATGTAACTTCAGAACAATTAATCTCAGCAAATCCGCCAAACAGTTTACAGACGTGACTAGATCGCGTCTGTTTTAATGTAACCATAACCTACTTCAGCGATCGGTAGTTGTATGTATGGGCTTTTGTTTTTACTCTACTGCGTGAATTCGACGGCTCATATAGTGTCCGTCTAATAAGCCGAATCAAAAGGTTTGATTACGCAAAACCATCCCTCTCCGAGTTGGAGAGGGACAGGTTGGAACTAAAGTTCAAAATAGGGAGAAGATCGTCAATGCAAAAAGGTGGTAGAAGCACCAACTTTTTTATGGAGATGCATAAATGATACTTGTCTCAAGCTACGAATTAGTATTACTCCACCCTTTTACAGATGTTTTTCAAAAAAGCCTATGTGATATTAGTGCTGAAAATAACTAAGGAACCACTGTCTTACTTAAGAAATTGTTAACAGATGCTAAGGTAAAAGGCTTATTAGTGTACTTTAACCGTTATGTTTTGCAACAGTTTATACCCTAGTGTCTGACAAATATTCTTGTGTTGTTTACCCTTAGAGAAATACCAGCAGTTCTAGATCCATATTTAAGGTGATTATTTGAGATGTAAACGATACCTGCGGCGGGCTACGTCTACGCGCCCTGAACTCTTCCCACCCACCAAATCTTGCCTAAAGACAGTAATGGCAAGACCTTTAGACTTGTGGAATGAAAGTCATACAGTTACTCCAGCAGGTTAAGTTAACTACTCGGAATTCTTTTTGTAAAGCGGATTTTAGGGAAATGTCAGGATTCGTTGACTTTCTTAACATTTCTTGAGATAATTTCAGGAGATGTAGCGTCAAAATAAAAATAGTTCCGTATAGCAAACTACAAAATCTTAGCCACAAGTCTAATTTCTGTAATGTTTGTTCCTAATTATTAACGGGAACACTATCGTAAGTGTTAATTTGTGAGTAAAAACCATGAGTGTGAATACGGTGCCTTCTATCAATTACTACTCTCTCGATCTGATTCAAGACGAAGCACGCCGACTGGTGCAAAAGGGAATGATTAGCCGACAACAGCCAATATATACCCTTTGCCAATACATTCCAGCGAGAGAGTGGGTTTGCGTTGAATGTGAATTAGAGAAATGTGACTTTTTGTTGCGCGATCGCATTGGCGATCTAATTGGTCGTGAACAATGGGACAACGACTAATCAATGTTTGATTTCGGATTTGGGGTTGGGAGTTTATTTTCGATGTGTGGATGTCACCATCAAAGATTCGCCACCCAATCAAGGGGATAATCTCTAGTTTTTGATGAGCATTGCCCCATACAGAATCTTGCGTTTTTCATTAACACAGAAGTATTAGAGTCTGAATTTATACAACTTTTCAAGTTGAAGAAGGCATCAGAACGATTTGTTCCGTACATCTGGTGTTACGGCTTGAGTATAGTATGTAAATTGTGTGACGTTCCTACATTGATCCGATAGATGTGTAGGAACTTCACTTTTGACTCCTAATTCGCTGCATTGCTTAGTTGAGGGAAGCCACAGTCTGCTTGCTGTTCAAAGCCAAAATCCGTCTTGAAAACGTTGCTAAGTCGGGCTAATCGGCACCAAAGGGAACTCGGCAAGCAACTGGCTCAACTTTCGTAAAATTCAAAATTTGTATAGTATTTTTTCTTAAAACATCTTGAAAAGCTATAGCAAAATCATTTCAACTATTATCCTACTTGCTCTAAATACTGATTAATGTCTTCAATGATGCGAGTAAGTTCAGCTTCGGTAGTCAAGCGGATGTTGACGTTGCGGACAGTCAGCAAAACTTTGGCTGCGAAGGGTGTTGGCCAGATATTAGGATTACAGAAAATTTCTAAAAATACTTCACCCGTGTAACGATATTCCAGAGGAGGCTGGGGAGTGACTCTACCACCGCCAGGAGTGGGTTTAGCAGCGATCGCTTTCAGGCGCTCCATCAGTTGATCCGTCGCTGTCTTTAATTCTCGTGCTGCTTGGGGTGAAAAACTGAAGGAGACAGAACCTTCAATTAGGTTCAATGTTAGAGGAATTGAAGACATATTTTTTTTATTAAAACTTCTTGATAAGTACTAATCTTACCGGAAAAAGGGGTATGCATCCCACTCTCATAGTTCCCTGTATCTTCTTCAAAGACCGCTAATTATTCCTAATGACGTTACTACGTAAGACTTTGATACACTTTATTTGTGTTTATTTGTGTTTTGAGGTCTACATTAGAAGTCATAGAACTTAATGTGATAAATTATCTATGACTTACGATAACCGCGCCGAAGTGCGAAAGGTTTTAATTATTACCCTACTACTCAACCTATTTGTACTGGGATTGAAAGCACTTGTGGGCTACTGGACAGGTTCTTTGAGTTTACTAGCTGATGCCTTACATAGTGTGACAGATAGCGCTAATAACGTTTTAGGATTAATTGCGAGTAAATTTTCTTCTCCACAACCCGATCGCGAACATCCCTATGGACACCACAAATTTGAAGCAGTGGGCGCTCTAGGAATAGCCTCATTTTTAGGAATAGCCTGTTTTGAAATTCTGCAAGGAGCAATTGAGCGAATTCTCAAAGGTGGTGGTGAACCTGTTAGAATATCGCCGCCTGAGTTGTGGTTATTACTAATTGTGCTGGGTGTGAATATTTTTGTGGCGTTTTA
>JBGTMK010000229.1:0-3818 GCA_041743605.1 Nostoc sp. | reverse complement strand
AACTTGCCCTGGAAAGAATGGGAAATTGATCTGGTGATCGAGGCAACAGGCGTATTTACTAGCAAGGACGGGGCACTTAAGCATGTGAATGCAGGTGCCAAAAAGGTTTTAATCACTGCCCCTGGAAAAAACGAGGATGGCACTTTTGTGATGGGCGTTAACCATCACGATTATGACCACAAAAAGCACAACATCATCAGTAACGCTAGCTGCACTACTAACTGCTTGGCTCCCATCGCCAAAGTCTTGAATGATAGATTCGGGATCATTAAAGGCACAATGACCACCACCCATAGCTACACTGGTGACCAGCGGTTGTTAGACGCTTCTCACCGGGATTTGCGACGGGCAAGGGCAGCAGCCATCAACATTGTTCCCACCTCCACCGGTGCGGCAAAAGCAGTAGCGCTGGTAATTCCAGATCTTAAAGGCAAGCTGAATGGTGTTGCTTTACGGGTACCTACCCCGAACGTCTCAATGGTAGATTTCGTAGTTCAGGTTGAGAAGCGTACTATTACTGAAGAAGTTAACCAAGCTCTCAAAGATGCTGCCGAAGGGCCACTCAAAGGTATTTTGGCCTACAGCGAATTAGAACTGGTATCTTCCGATTATCAAGGTCATGATGCTTCTTCGATTGTCGATGCTAACTTGACTTTGGTCTTGGGTAATGACTTAGTGAAAGTTATGGCGTGGTATGACAACGAGTGGGGTTATAGCCAACGAGTTTTGGATTTGGCAGAATTGGTAGCCGAGAAGTGGGTTTAATTAAAAAGTTAGGAGTTAGGAGTTAGGAGTTAGGAATTAGGAATTAAAACTTATAACTCTTGAAGTGTTGAAATCCCTGGCTAAGACTCAGAACTTGGTCGGGGAATTTTTTTTGTTCGTCGTGCAATAGTATTGTTGATCCGGCTGTAATCTTGCCTACGATCGCAGCACCTTCTCCAAGATGTTGCACTAAGGCTGATGCTAATTCTTGTGGTAAGCACAGCACTAATTCAAAGTCTTCGCCACCGTATAGAGCATATTTTAGCGCTTGCTCTGGTGGCAACCAATGGTTAAAAGTTTTTGGTACGGAAATTTGTCTGCGTTCTAAGACAGCGCCAACGCCACTAACGCGGCAAATTTGGATAATCGCATCTGCCAAACCATCGCTGCTATCCATACCAGCAATGAGAAGTCGGGAGTTAGGAGTTAGGAGTTGGGAGTTAGGAATTAAGATTTTCCAGAGGATTGGTAAGACATCGAATCGTGGCTGTGGGCGTTGGTGTGCGCGGATTAGAGCCGTCTTTTCTTCGTTATTGAGGTTTTGTCCTAATTCGGGATGCAAGAGGAGTTCTAAGCCAGCGTGGGAGGCTCCATGAACGCCTGTAACGACGATCGCATTTCCCACTACAGCAGCAGAACGGCGGATAATTTGACTAGGGTTAACTTGACCAAAAGCAGTAATTGCCAGAGTAGTTACAGGCGATCGCACTACATCACCCCCGACAATTGGAGTATTGTATTTTTGTAGGCATTCTGTCATTCCCTGGTACAAGCGTTCTACCCAACTAACCCTAAGTTCACCGGGTAGTCCCAACCCCACAGTGATTCCCAATGGAGAAGCACCCATTGCTGCTAAATCTGATAAATTGGCCGCCGCAGCTCGCCAACCTGCATCTTCTGGGGAAGTGGTGAGGTTACTAAAATGCACACCATCAACCAGCACATCTGTAGTCACTACTAAAGATTGTCCTGGTGCAGTCTCAAGTACTGCTGCATCATCGCCGATAATTTCTGGAGGACAGAAGCGCTGTAATCTTTCTAAAAGACCTTGTTCGCCAATGTCTTTTACCTGTTGAGAAGATAACTCACTGTTCACAATCGGTTTTCCGTGTTGCAAAATTACGAAGAAAACTGATGATTTACTTTACTGTTTAAGATAAGGGTATCGTCTAGGAGTCAGTTGGAATGGTAACAACACCAGTAACCAGCATCACATTTGAGGAGTACTTAAACTATGATGATGGTAGCGATTTCCATTATGAGCTGGTGGATGGGAAGCTAGAACTAATGAATCCACCTACTATTGAACATTTTCTGATTGTCGATTTTTTGGATACTGCCTTGAAAGCAGAAATCAAACGTTGTAACTCTACTTGGCTTTGTTTTCGTGAAAGTGGGGTGAGGACGGGTAGAAATAAATCTAGGTTGACTGATTTATGTGTAGTGACACTGGAGCAAGCTAGAGAATTGTTGAATGCTTCAGCAGTATTTGAGTCACCACCGTTACTAATTGTCGAGGTAGTCAGTCCAGAGTCGGTGAAACGGGACTATCGTTATAAACGCTCAGAATATGCGGCCTTAGAGGTTCCTGAATATTGGATTGTAGACCCACTGAAAGCAAAAGTTTCGGTGTTACTACTGGAAGATGGATTTTACGAAGAAACAGTTTTTACAGATAGCCAGCAAATTGGATCACGGACTTTTCCAGAATTAGCGATCGCAGTTGATCAAATATTCATCGCCGGGAATCTGAATCAGGGGAGACGCGATTAATCGCGTCTGTACAAGATTCTTCTCCTGCCCCTGTGTTCTTTTTATGCAGCTTGTGGCTCAACCAGATTTTCTATTCCCTTAACCACTTTTGCCGATTCAATTTTGTCACCAGCCTTCAGTTTATCCAAAACTTCTCTGCCTTCGGTGAGATAGCCAAAAACGGCATAACGACCATCCAATAGGTTGCGTCCGGCGGGAGTGAGTTCTGGTTCAAACAAAAAGAAGAAAAATTGTGATGAACCGCCATTTACTTCACTTTCGGGACGAGCCATTACCACTGCACCAAAGGCAGAAAAAGGTAGAACTGGCATATCAACGTAACGACCAGCTTCTTCTAGAGTAATGCCATAAGTAGGTTCTTTATCCCCCTCAACTAAGACTTCTAAGGGTATGGCGCGATATTTGCCCGTTTTTGGGTCAATGAAACCTACATCTTTTCCAGCAGGATCTCCAGTTTGGAGAAAGTAAGATTCTTCAGAACGGGTAAATTCTAAGCCATTATAAAAACCCCTCTGTACCAAATCTACAAAATTACCAGCAGTAACAGGGGCGCTATAACCGTCTACTACAAGGGTTAAATCGCCTTTGTTAGTTTTCAATTCTATAGTGGCACGACCTTTAAGTTGCGGTAAGTTGCTGTACTCAGTAGGCACTTCAAAGGGGAATTCTTTTACCATTGACTCTTCTAGAAGAGTAACGAGATTTAGCAGTTTAGTTCTCTCTTGCAGAATTTGTTCTTTATCTTTGCTGTTCGCCAATTCTTGCAACTTACCCACCCCAGATTTCAACTCGGTAATCCAAGCTTCGGCTTGGGGTTGGCGTTCTTCGGGAACGCTTGTTAAGATTTGGGAAGGTTTATCGAGAATGCGGGATGCTTGGCTGATGTCTTTGGAAATAGCACCCCAACGTCGATTCGCCCGCAGTTGGGCAGAGATGTCCTCTAAACTGGCTTGTAGTTGCCGCACAGGTTTGTTATCTATCGGGAGTGCATACCGCAACAAAGCCTTACCGTCGGTAATTGCATTGCCCGATGGCAGTGCGGCGCTACTGGAGGGAGTCCACCCAGCTGTAGTTATGCCTAAAAATATTGTCACCAGCAGTATTGCTATTAGGCTGTTCTTCAGCCAGGATTTTAATAAGTTAAGCATGGGATAACTCAAATGCAGCATTAAATTGTTGATTGGACGTAACCCATCAATAATCTTCCC
This sequence comes from Nostoc sp., assembly GCA_041743605.1. Classification (GTDB taxonomy): domain Bacteria; phylum Cyanobacteriota; class Cyanobacteriia; order Cyanobacteriales; family Nostocaceae; genus Nostoc. Next base: position 72 of record JBGTMK010000229.1, on the reverse strand, counting down.
ACGTTAAGGGCGAAGGATAAATGACAAATGACTAATGACAAATGACAACTAACTAATGACAAATGCCCAATG
>JBGTMK010000228.1:0-3623 GCA_041743605.1 Nostoc sp. | reverse complement strand
ACATCTGCCCAGTTTGCGGTGGGCATAATTTATCCATTGTCCAAGAAACTGGGAAGTACAGCTGCTTTAACCAGTGTGAGTGTAAGGACATCCGGGAGGCGATTAAACCCTGGGCTGAAGTGGTGGCAGAAAGGGCAGGGGCTAATTACACTCCATCCCTAAACCGAAATGCTACGAAGCCCAAGAGAATCTTGCCCAAAAGTGCGCCAATTCCAGATGGTGAATTAGCACTGGTGATGTTGACCCAAGCGGCGACTGACATACCCCAAACTCAAAACATAACTTGCAAGCTCCCAAAGGGAATACCAGGGAATGCAACACAAACAATCTATCCTTACTCAGAGTCGCAATGGGTGGTTCGCTATGAATGGGCGGATTACATCAAAGAGAAAGGAAAAGATAAATCCTTCCGCCAATGGCACAGGCTTCCAGATGGCACTCCAGAGATGAGAAAAGGGGATGAACCCTGGAAAGCTTACCGCATTGATGAAGCGATCGCCGCCGCTAAATCAGTGAATGTCACCCCGGCACTACTCCAGCATGAAGGCGAGGGATGCGTAGAAGTTGGTCGCGCACATGGGATTGCTGGGATTACGTTTCAAGGCAGTGCATGGGATAAGAAAACAATCACATCCCAATACCAACTTATCAAAGATTCAGGTATAGGATTAATCATCTTTCTGCACGATGCTGACGACACTGGGCTAAAGAAACTCCAGACCTGCCAGGACTGTGCAGCCGAGGTTGGGATTGGATTTATTGGAATTAACCCTCACGACATCTGCCCCGATTTACCATATAAATCAAGTGACATCAAAGAAATTTTGGGGCAAATGGAAACACCAGAATTTATCCGTCGGTTAGAGCAGGAAATTCACGCGGCTGTGGCGCAGCGATCGCAACAAGCAGAGGTAAATGTCATTGATGATGATGATGACCAAAATCCGGTTGTAAGCTTTATCCAACAAGCATTTCAGGCTCTCTATGGGGATAAACCCTGGATTTGTGCTGCTGATAAGCTTTACTGGCATACTGGCAACCACTACAAACACTCTCCCGACGACACAGAGCGCAGACGAATAGCCAAATTTTGTAATTCCTTTGTGGTTGAGAATGAACTTGGTAAAAAATCTTATCCTTATACTTCACCCAGTTGGGTAAAAAAGATTCTTGAATGGGCGAAGATGCTAACAGGAATTGACCCAGAATTAATCAATCCACCAGGGGTAAACTGCATTAATGGAATCGTTAGAACCGTTTGGAATGGTAAGAATTTCACTATAACGCTATCCCCACATACCCCCGAAGATTACTTTATTTATGAGCCATTAATAGAGTACGACCCCAACGCTGATAGTACAGATTGTGAGCGCTTACTCGCTTGCTTAGATAAGCCACAGCAAGAAGTTCTTTTACGGAATCTTGCTGCATCCCTTGACCTCCAAACTGTTAGAAAGGTTAGAGGAAGAGAAGCGAAAGCATTACTGGCGGTGGGACTAGGATCAAACGGTAAAGATGCGATTCGCAAATGTGTATCTATTATTTATGGAGAGACTGGGATAACCAGCATATCTCTATCTGACTTCCAAGCTTACGATGAGGGCAGAAAGTTTGGACTCGCACCACTAATGCATTCTCGGCTTAATTGGGCATCAGAAAACCCACAAACTTGCAGACTTGATAGAATACAAAGTCTGAAATTATTTGTCACAGGGAACAAGTTACATTGTGAGCGTAAAGGCAAAGACCATATTGAATTTACTCCGAACGCACCAGGCATTTTCAACTTAAATGAAACGCCACCATTGCAAGGAGTAATGCAAGCTACTCAAGATAGAATCGCCGTTTTAGAGTTTCTAAAAACATTTGTAAAAAATCCCGACCCCAACAACCCAAACGAATTACAAGCCGACTCCCGTTTTGCTGATGATTCAGAGTTTGTTAGAACGAAAGTAGCCCCAGCATTTCTAAATAAAATGTTAGAGGCTCTTAACAACCTTATCGAAGAAGGCATTGACTACGAATGTACAACTGATGCCTTCCGTAACGTTCAAAAAGACAACAATCATTTATTCCAATTCCTAGAAGATAACAACATAGGTTATCTAGAAGGGGGAGAGATTACCGCACGGGCTTTATGGTCAATGTTAGAGATGTGGTACACCCAAAACGGCACACTCACTATAGATGAGAGCAACCGCAGATCATGGCTAGACCAAGCCCGCCCCAGTGATAAAAACGTGAAGGGCATCAACCAAATCATTCCCCGCATCTCCCAACTGTTTCCGAAAGCGGTCAAAGGGACTAAGTACTGCGAAGTTTCAAAAAGAAACATTCCAATACTGAAAGGCATTGGAATTTTGTCAGCTACCCGCACCACTTTAGGCGAAACCCGCACCACTTCCGCACCACTTACCGCACCAGAAACAACGCAAAATCAAGACTTCCGCACCACCCGCACCACTTTTTCAGATTTCACAGAAAACACTGAAGAAGAGCCAGAAATGGAATTAAATCTTCTGACTGAGCCAATGGAAAAAGAAGAATATACCCCCCAAGTTGATGCGGGTGGTGCGGAACCCTTGCAAAATAAGGAAAACTGCTGCGGTGAGTCCTGCGTCAGTGGTGCGGATCAGCTAGAAAGTGGTGCGGAACCCTTGCTAGATATGGAAAACTCATGCGTCACTGGTGCGGAAAAGCTAGAAAGTGGTGCGGGTGAATCCGAGTCGGTGCGATCTTCCGAAGATTCCAAGGTTTTAGCCTCAGAAGCGATCGCTTGTATCTTGGAATCCCCTAATCCAAGTTGGGAGGTAATCAAGGATATTTTGAGCGAAATGGAAATCTCTTCTTATTTAGAACTGCACGGGTTTTTGACCTTGGGTGAATTCGCGCAACTTGAGATGCTAATACCAGCCGCCGAGAGGGAGGTTTACTTTGGCTCATAAAAATGGGTGGTCACTACCACCCGTTAGCTCACTGTTTTATAAAAAAACTACTTAAGGGTATCCGCCGTTCGCTATATTTACCCCAACAAACGGAATTGTTTGTTGGGAACTCGGTTGAAGTGCGCTCGCTTAGTGGTGCTGTCAAGTTTGCAGGTGAGATGACCAGCTACGACAAAACACATGGGACTATTACTGTGGTGACTGAGGAAGGCAACCGAGATGTCTACCTTAGAGAAGTATTTGTAATTGGTTGAGTTAGGTTTTGTTGCTTCTTAAAAAGTGCGATGGCGTAACCGCCCGCTCTCTTGCGATCACTATTTGGGCTAATCTTGGGCTGGATGCTTTACTGTGCGCCAGTTTAACCCCAATGTCGTCTAATCTATCTTTCCCGACATCTCACTCAAAAATAACAACCACTAACAACTACAAAAGCAATGAACACACATAATTTAAAAACTTGGATGCCCTTTTACCAAGATGTAATTGGCGGTCGAAAAACATTTGAACTACGCAAAAATGACCGCAATTATCAAGTAGGTGGATGCCTAAGCCAGAAAGTCACCTCTCTGACTCGGCTACAAAACCGTGCATGAAACGTTAATTTCACACGGCTCCTCAATGATTTGGTGCTTGTCACGCACACCTCTAAATTCAGAGTTAAAAGGGATTACAGTTGAG
>JBGTMK010000227.1:0-4404 GCA_041743605.1 Nostoc sp. | reverse complement strand
CCCCTAGTCATTTTTTTAGATGATATGCAGTGGGCAGATTCAGCATCGATAAAGTTGATTCAGCTACTAATGAATGAGTCCCAAGAAGGATATTTGTTATTAATTGGAGCTTATCGAGATAATGAAGTTTCTGCTGCTCATCCCTTGATGTTGACATTAGATGAGATTGCCAAGGCTAATGCTACTATTAACAAAATTACATTAGCCCCTCTGAGTGAAGCAAGTTTAAATCAACTGGTTGCTGATACCCTAAGATGTCCACTACAAAACACACAGTCATTAACACAACTGGTATATCAAAAAACCAAAGGTAATCCATTCTTTAGTACGCAATTTTTCAAAGCTTTGCATGAAGACCAGCTAATTAAATTTGATTTAGAAACTGGAAGTTGGCAATGTGATATTGCTCAGTTAAAGGCGTTAGCTCTGACAGACGATGTGGTTGATTTTATGGTATTACAGTTGCGAAAATTGCCAGAATCAACACAGGATATTTTGAAATTAGCGGCTTGTATTGGTAATCAATTTGACTTAGCAAAATTGGCGATTGTTTCTGAAAATTCCGAGACAGAAACAGCAACATCCCTATGGAAAGCACTACAAGAGGGATTAATTCTGCCACAAAGTGAAGTTTACAAATTTTATGTCGGGCGAGAAACACAGGATTTAGTACAAAGTTCGCTAACTGTAAACTATAAATTTTTACATGATCGCGTTCAACAAGCAGCATACTCATTAATTCCAGAGGATAAAAAACAATCCATCCATCTGCAAATTGGTCAACTGCTATTAAGCAAAATACCTATTAAAAAGCAGGAAGAGAGAATTTTTGAGATTGTTAATCAGTTGAATATTGGTGTCAAGCTAATCACTAGACAGTCTGACAGAGATAAATTAGCACAGTTAAATTTGCTAGCTGGTCAAAAAGCTAAACTATCCACTGCCTATACTAATACGATAGAATATATTAATTGTGGGATTCAGCTATTGAAAACAGATAGCTGGCAACAACAGTATTCACTCACATTAGCCTTGTATGAAGAAGCTGCTTCAGCAGCCTATTTAATGGGTCAGTTTGACCAGGTAGAAGAGTTTGTTAAGCAAGTACAACACCATGCTAAAGCTTTACTAGATAGGATTAAGTCGATTGAGATTCAAATCCAATCTTATTTAGCTCAGAGTCGTTTTGATGATTCGATTCAGACTGCGATCGCACTGCTAAATCTCTTAGGTGTCAAACTATCTCATCAAGCGAATCAAACGCAAAATTTATTCACTTTAGCCAAAACAAAATTGCGATTTTTAGGTAAATCTCCTTTAAGTTTAATTGATTTACCTGACATGACGGGGGGCAAACAACTGGCAGCAATCCGAATTCTGGCTAGTACGAATTCAACGGCTTATATTGCTCGTCCAGATTTACTGCCACAAATAATTTTGAGCGAAGTCAATTTATCGATGCAGTATGGCAATGCTGCTGCATCTGCATTTGGCTATGCCTGGTATGGATTGATTGAGTGTGGCATTCTGGGAAATATTGAGGCAGGTTATGAATTTGGGCAATTAGCATTACAAGTCCTAGAAAAATTCCATAGTAAAGAATTAAAAGCTAGAACCTTTTTCATTGTTCAAACATTTATTAATCACTGGCATCAACCCCTTAAAGACACAATTTTGCCGTTAACTGAAGCTTATCAAGTGGGGTTAGAAACAGGAGATATTGAATATGCAGCTTGGGCTAGCTATAGCTGTAGTTTTCATGGATACTTGATGGGGCAAGAATTGGCTGAGTTAGAAAAACAGATGGGTGACTATGCTGAAGTCTACAGCCATTTTAAACAAGAAAAACCTCAGACATATATTAATTCATTTCGTCAAGCCATCTTGAATTTGTTGGGGCAGTCTACTAATCCTAGTTACTTATCAGGTGATGTTTATGATGCACAAACTATTCGCCCTTTACAACAGCAAGCTGGCGATCGCACTGGATTGAGTTTTAGCTATGCCAATGAACTCATACTTTGCTACCTGTTTGAAAATTATACCGGAGCATCTGAGGCCGCAATTCATGCAATGACCTATTTAGATGGGGTAACATCGGCGGCAGTTGTACCAATAGTTTATTTTTATGAGGCGCTAACTCAATTAATTCTCTATCCAACAGCAACAACTGCCCAGCAAAAACAGATTCTTAAAAAAGTAACTTCCCATCAGAAAAAGCTGAAAAAATGGGCACATCATGCCCCAATGAATCATCAACACAAATTTTACTTAGTTGAAGCAGAACGGCATCGGATTTTGCAGCAAAAAAACAAAGCTATGGAACTGTACGATCGCGCCATAACTCTAGCTAAAGAAAACGGATATATCCAAGAAGAAGGCTTGAGCAATGAGTTGGCTGCCAAGTTATATCTCGACTGGGGCAAAGAAAAAATCGCCCAAATTTATATGCAAGAAGCTTATTACTGCTATGCCCGTTGGGGTGCTAAAGCCAAAACTGAGGATTTAGAAAAACGCTATCCCCAACTCCTGGTTCCCATCTTACAAGAGCAGCTTAATCCCTTGCAACTGAGATCAACCATCGATACATCATCATTCCCACATCAAACCATCCACACAAATCTTTCTAGTAGCAGTATTTCTGAAGCCCTCGATTTGGCCACCATCCTTAAAGCCTCACAAGCTCTCTCCAGTGAAATTAAATTAGAGCAATTACTCACTATCTTCTTGCAAGTGATAATGGAAAATGCTGGGGCACAAAAAGCTGCCCTACTTGTACTTCAACAGGAGAACTTAATAGTTGAAGCCGTAGCCACCATCAATGAAGGTGTCACCCTACTATCTGTACCATTATCAATCAGCGAAGGCATTCCGATTACACTAGTAAACTTTGTCAAACACAGCTTAAAAACCGTTGTGCTGGATGATGCAACAGCAAAAACTGATTTTATCGCCGATCCATATTTCATTCAGCAACAACCTAAGAGTGTGTTGTGTACGCCGATATTAAACCAGGGTAAAATCATCGGGCTGGTGTATCTAGAAAATCCGCTGACAATTGGTGTATTTACGAGCGATCGCACTGAAGTCATCCAACTGCTATGCTCCCAAGCCGCCATCTCTCTAGAAAATGCCCGTCTTTATCAAGAATCTCAGAATTATGCCGATCAACTAGAGCGATCGGTGCAAGAACTTGAGCATACCCAACTACAAATGGTGCAAAACGAAAAAATGGCAACCTTGGGTAATTTAGTTGCAGGGGTAGCACATGAAATTAATAATCCTATAGGATTTCTCGAAGGCAGCCTCCACAATGCCGAAGAGTATACTCAAGACTTACTCGCCCATATCCAATTGTTTAAACAATATCATCCTTCTCCAGCGATCGCAGTCATTGAGCATGGCGAAAAAATTGACCTAGAATTTCTGATTGAAGACTTACCAAAATTAGTAAGTTCGATGAAGGTGGCTTCGGAACGAATTAAAGACATTAGTACCAGTCTCCGCACCTTCTCCAGAGCCGATACAGCCGAAAAAGTTGCTTGTAATCTTCATGAAGGGATTGAGAGTACTCTGTTAATTTTGAAGTATCGCCTCAAAGCTAACGAAAAACGTCCAGCGATCGAAGTCGTCACCGAATACGGAAATTTACCATCAGTAAAGTGCTTTTTAGGACAGCTAAATCAAGTGTTTATGAACATCCTCGCTAATGCCATTGATGCCTTAGATACATCCATTGGCGGGCTTTCTTTTGCTCAAGTGCAAGCAAATCATCAGCAAATACTGATTCACACTGAAGTATCCAGTGACGAGCGCACGGTAACAATTCGCATCAAAGATAACGGTCAAGGGATGCCAGAGGAGGTTAGAGCCAGGATCTTTGACCACCTATTTACAACAAAAGAGGTTGGGAAAGGAACAGGATTAGGATTAGCGATCGCTCGTCAAATCGTTGAGGAAACCCATAATGGGCGGTTGAGTTGCAATTCTGTCCTTGGCGAAGGAACAGAATTTATCATTGAGATTCCAGTGTCTTAATAGGATACAAGGTCGAAAGGCACTAAGAAAAGCGAAAAGCCCAAAGGCTTGTTTAGTCTCGTTCCCAGCCTAGTACCGCAAGGCGGAAGTCAAAAGTCAAAAGTATTATGGAATAGGCTTTTTAGGGATTTTAAATGGTTGCTTTATTTCTGCCGTGGCGTACTAGAGGCCTGTTCCAGTCAGAGCAAGGTCTGTAGTTGTACCCTTTAAGGATCTTCCTACGCGTCGGGGATAGAGTGCTAGAGCCGCTCACTGCTATAGCCATTTTTAATCCGGTGAGATACAAGTATGCAAATAGACCTAAAACCCCCTAACCTGCTCTTCCCGAAGCGGGAAGTAAGGTCAAAATTGTACCTCACGCTTGTC
>JBGTMK010000226.1:0-2297 GCA_041743605.1 Nostoc sp. | reverse complement strand
CTTCATACAGACCATAAACTCTTAGTTGTAGAAGCTAAAAATGCTGATTTGGCGAGAGGTTTTACCCAGCTTGCTGTAGAACTGATTGCTATTGATGCGTGGACTGACTCTCAAGAGGCAAATTTACAAGGGGCTGTTTCTACAGGGGATATTTGGCAATTTGCTCTATTGAATAAAGAAAGTAAACAAATAACTCAAGATATCAACTTATATCGTGTTCCTGCTGACATAGAAAACTTACTGCATATTTTGGTGGCGATACTCGGTTGCTGAGAAATCCGGGGTATGATGACAAGCTGCTTTGCGTCTACACGCTTTTGATTTTGTGATGATAAAGTGTATAAATGTCGAAAAAACGTAAATTGTTAGAGAAAGTTCTTTCTGGTTCTAAAAATATTAAATTTAATGAACTGGTGATTTTGGTTGAGGCGTTTGGATTTTCTCTATCACGCGTTAATGGCAGTCACCATATATTTACTCATCCAGATATTACTGAGCTTGTTAATCTGCAAAATCGAAAGGGCGAAGCTGTTCCTTATCAAGTCCGTCAATTTGTGATTTTGGTTGAAGAATATGCACTCACTTTGGAGGATGAAGGATGAAAAACTATCACATTAATATATTCTACAGTCAAGAAGATGAGGGCTATATTGCTGACATTCCTGATTTGAAGTACTGTTCAGCGTTTGGTTCAACAGAAGAAGAAGCACTTCGTGAAGTTTTGAAAGCAAAAGAAGCATGGTTAGATGCGGCTAAAATGGAGGAAAAACCAATTCCTGAACCGAGATATCGACCGGCGATTTACCAGATAGCTTCATGATTATGAGAGAGGCGATCGCACTTGCGTAGAGGTTGCGATCGCCTTATTTCAAATACATGGAGAAGACCAAACTTGACATATCCCTTATTTTATCAAACTCATTCTCGATTACGCGAACGGTGAGCTATAACTAGATCAAATTAAGGAATCACAGAGGGAGAGAGTAGATTAATGCTGGCATATTCGATTGCGGTAGCCACAAAATACTAGTTAAGGTTATTATTTCTTTATTATCTAATTGCTAAAGGCGTAATATTTCTATCTGCTAAAGCGGTTTTGGAGCTACAGATAAAATGAATTTTTTATTATTTGCTATCCTGTTGGCAATTAACTTAGGTGCTGGATGTTATTTGACTCTGGCTAATCCTCTAAAAGTCTCAGAGCAAACATCAACTAAACTTATTTTTATTATTCGACCAAAAGTATTTTTAGGTGTGGGAATATTTTTTAGTCAATTGTTTGTTTTATTTTTATTTGCGTCTATTGTATTTACACCTATTACACAACTTGTGTGTCATCGTTATCCAAACAATATATCTACTTCAAATATTGATTTGAGTGCGGGACAAAATACTCTAACAGTGATGTGTAAGTTAACAAAAAATAATTGGTTAGGTCGAGAACAGAGTCAAACGCTAGTTCCTGAGTTACTAAAGGCTAAATTGGAAACTCAGATTGATACTGATGGTCAGGCTAAGTATTATAAATATAACATTTTACTATTAAATGATAGAGATAGTTTTCCTTTTTCACGCGCAGGATACCCAAAATTGAACCTTGAAGAATTGCAATCAATAGTATTAAGAATTAATAGTTTTTTGAAAAACCCTATAGAGAAGAATTTAGAGGTTCTCCTTGATGAGACTTTTACTGGTTACATTTCTGTCATGATTACTGTATTCTGTGGAATATTAGCGTTGCTAGTAGCGTCACAAGGTTTATTTATCACTTGTAACCTTGACAAGGAAACAAATACTGTAAAGCTTAGTCGTTATAGGTGGTTTGGAACGTTAGGAAAAACAGTTTTTCAATATTCTTTGAACGAAATTACTGATGTTAAGCTTGAACGGATTGATACTAGTATAGACGAATACTTTTTTCGGGTTATTTTAGTACTAGAATCGGGTGATAATCTACCATTAACGCCCAATTATACTTCAAATTATATAAATGGAGATTCTATAGTTAGAGTAACTAAAGATTTTCTGGAACTTAAACATAAAGATAGTGCTAGATAAAAGCGTGGGATTGGTGGACTCAGAAAAATATGAGTTCTGAAACAAGCTATGTCTCACATAAGCTTTTTAGTAAAATTTGTACCCTCTGTAATTTAATTATTTCACCTTGACATTTATATATTTCAACAGCTTTATGACAATCTTTTAATGCTGCTTGTATGTCTCCTAAAGAAAAATGGGTAGCTCCTCGTGCGTAATATGCATCAGCATAATTTAGATTAAATTCGATTGCATGATTA
>JBGTMK010000225.1:0-5674 GCA_041743605.1 Nostoc sp. | reverse complement strand
CAGACTTCCTGGGATAATTACCCTAATAGAGCTTTGTCTAAACCCATAGTTACCATTCGCCTGATTGCATGCGACGAACTTCTCCAACTTTTGGCGTTGTATCACCACTTAAATCCTGTAGATGCGCCTCTACCTGCTGATGATATTTTACAATCTATCTGGGATACGATTTTAGATGATCCCCGTTTGTATTACATTGTGGCTGATATTGCTAACCAGTTAGTCGCAACGTGTAACTTAACCATTGTTCCCAACTTGACGCGTGGCGCACGTCCATACGGCATTATTGAAAATGTTGTTACCCACCCCAATTATCGACGACAGGGATTGGGTACACAGGTACTGCATTATGCCTTAGCTTTAGCATGGCAGCAACAGTGCTATAAAGTGATGCTTCTGAGTGGCTCAAAACGTGAGGAGACGTTGCACTTCTATGAAAAGGCAGGGTTCAAGCGGGGAGTAAAAACCGGATTTGTTGCCCTACCTCTAGAGGAGTTATAAGCAGAACTGATACAGATAAGACCTCTGGCAAAAATCCGAGTTTATCTGTGGGTTACTCTTGATGAAATAGTCTTTTGCGAAAAAATAATTCTTAGCCAAAAGTATTGGCGCAATCATGCTCACAATTTTCGATTGCGATCGCTCATTTTCAGTCTAGTATTGCCAAATTTCCCATCACCGGACAACTATCTAAAGACTGAGAGTTTTTCGTCGAAACCCAGCCATTAGTTAGTTGTATAATTTTGATCAAAGACTAATAATACAGCATATCGCCAAGACACATTTTGTTTCTTGAAATCTTGCTAAAGAACATGATGCATTGAGATTGACGGTATTAGCCCTTATCGGCAATCATAAAGAAAAGGCTATTAAAAGCCGATTTTTTGCTGCTTGACTGCAATTTTATAACTGATAAAATCGCCTACTTGCACTAATTATCTTTATTATTGCAACATCATGCATTACCACAGGATCATCACTTATTTTTAGTTTGAACTGTGGTTCTTTAAAAAGGAAATAGAAATCCCATAGAATACTCTCTCTGGTAAACATTGGGATAAATCTTATGAGATGTCAGAGTAACTCTCATAATGTCCCACATTTGAATTTTTCAGAGTGAGGGAATTTCATTTCTAGTTTCCATATCAAGGCGAATCTAATAATCATCTGGATATTTGTATTCACTTAGCCCTGCATCCAGTCTTTTCCATTACTCAACCCAAGAAATTAAAAAGAGGAGATTTCCATGTCTAGTTTGTCTCGTTGGTCATCAGCAAAAGTTGCTTTGTTAGTTTTAGGAATGACAGCTGCGACAATAACTCCTATCGTAATTTCTACACCAGCTTCATCTCAAAGTACCGTACCATCTCCCACACCAGCACCAACTTCAACAGTTAACTTGTCTGATGTTTCTTCAGATTATTGGGCGCGTCCCTTCATTCAAGTTCTGGCTGAAAATAACGTGATTGCTGGCTTTCCTGATGGCAGCTTTAGACCGAATCAACCTGTAACTCGTGCTGAATTTGCTGCCCTAATTCAAAGAGCTTTCAGTAACCAAAACCGAGTTCGGCAATTAAGTGCCGGTGGATTTAGTGATGTTCCTGCTGGCTATTGGGCGGCTTCTGCAATTCAGCTAGCTTACGAAACTGGATTTTTGGCAGGCTATCCTGGAAACGTCTTTAGACCAAATCAAGAAATCCCTAGAGTGCAGGGGATTGTTGCTTTAAGTAGTGGCTTGGGTCTGTCTGGTGGTGATACAAGTACTCTCAGTACTTACTACAACGACGCCTCAGCTATCCCAGACTACGCTATTGGGAGTGTGGCAGCAGCAACAGAAGGTAATCTTGTTGTTAACTACCCAAATGTCAGACAACTCAATCCGCAACAGTCGCTAACTCGTGCTGAAGCCGCAGCACTTTTATATCAAGCTTTGGCGAGACAAGGACGGCTACAACCCATTGCTAGCAATCTTCCCGCTAGTCAGTATATTGTCGCTGGAACTCAAACTGGTACTGATATTGTTTCTCTTGCTGCATCCAGTAATTCTTTTACAACTCTAACTTCTTTATTAAAGACAGCCGGTTTAGCAGATATTCTGCAACAGCCTGGCCCTTATACGGTTTTCGCCCCTACCGATGATGCCTTTGCTGCTTTGCCTGCTGCTACCTTACAACAGTTACAGCAACCAGAAAACAGAGAAGCATTGATTAAGATTTTGAGATATCATGTGGTTCCTGGTGCGGTAACTGCTAGTCAACTCTCGGCTGGAGAACTGAAAACCTTTGAAGAAAGACCTGTAAATATTCAAATTGATTCAGCTAACAATCAAGTTTCAGTGAATAATGCCAGAGTTCTCCAGGCGGATGTCAAAGCTAGCAATGGTGTTATCCATGCAATTAACCAAGTCCTAATCCCGCCTGATATTAACATCAGTCAGTTAAATCAGCCACCGACAGGCACGAACGGCACAACGCCTGATGTGAATGTAGGTAGAGCTACTCGTGGTGGCAGAAGCTATCTCGGAGTTGCTGGTAACATTGGTTTGAGCGGCAATGATACAGCTTTGAGCGAGGGTAACTTTGCAGTAATCAGCAAACTTGGTCTGACAAACTATCTGTCAGTGCGACCATCGGTGATCTTTGGGAACGATACAATATTTTTAGTTCCCGTAACTTTTGATTTTTCTCCCCGCGCAGCAGGTTCTGTGGGTGAAAGAAGCTTTGCTATATCTCCTTACATCGGTGCTGGCGTAGCAATTGAAGCTAACCTTGATACTGATATTGGATTACTACTAACTGGTGGTGTAGACCTTCCTGTAGGTTCTCGATTTACGGTGACAGGTGCCGTAAATGCTGCTTTTATGGATCAAACTGATGTCGGGCTACTATTAGGAGTTGGCTACAACTTTTAATTGAAGAGTGCTGAGTAATTCTTAATTTACTCTAAGCCGAGCTACTTAGCACTCAGCATTGAGTAGGGTAAATAGAAATAGAACAGGTAGTAGGGGCGCACAGTTAGTTATGCGCCCCCTGCTGTATTAAGGTCTAAGGTCGCTTGATGGCTAAAGTAAGTCCATCGGCGATGGGGATAAGGGACAATGTTATCCGTTCGTCATGATGTAACTTTTTGTTGAGAGCGCGGATAGATTGGGTGCTTTCATCTTGATTTTGCTCATCAGCAACTTGTCCAGACCATAAAACATTATCAATAGCAATTAATCCACCTGGACGCACTAATTGTAGCGATCGCTCATAATATCCATCATAATTTTCTTTATCAGCATCAATAAAGGCAAAGTCAAAGGTTTCTGCTTGCCCAGTTGCCAATAACTGATCTAAAGTTTCCAAAGCTGGTGCTAATCGGAGATCGATTTTATCGGTAACTCCAGCTTCTTGCCAATACCGCCGAGCGATCGCAGTAAATTCTTCACTCACATCAGCTGCGATAATCTTACCATCAGCCGGTAGTGCCAAAGCTACAGAAAGTGAGCTATAACCCGTAAACACTCCAACTTCCAGGGTTTTCTTCGCTCCAATTAACTGCACCAGAAGTCTCATAAACTGTCCTTGTTCTGGTGAAATCTGCATTCCACTGCGGGGATGGCTGGCGGTTTCTTGGCGCAACTTTTCAAGAATCTCTGGTTCCCGTAGTGAAACGGATAAAAGATAATTGTAGAGTTGGTTATCAAGACCTATAGACTGTTTTGGCATGGTAGATGAGAGAATTGAGAGAATCTACAGTTATACTATCGCTGATAAGTGGAATCTCAGGAATAACATGGTGCGATTAGTTTTGACAGCAATATTGCTGGTGCTAGTGACAGCTTGTGGCAGTATTGGACTGCTACCAACTAGCGATTTAGTGCAAAAAGCGATCGCACTTGGGCTAGAGCAAACTCAACAAAAACTCAGCCAACAGTTGGATTTAGACTTTCAAGGATTTGAAATCAAGCGGCTATCAATTACCCAGGAACAACCCCTGACGATTGAAAATTTACCAGCTTTCCACGTTCGGGGAACCTACGACTTGATTGTTAAGCTACCAAAACGAAGCTTGACGCAACCACAACAAGCATTTGACGTTTACTTGCAAATTCAGCAAGAAGGTAAAACCTGGCGATCGCTACTTCCAGAAAAAGGTAGCAAAGATACTCAACCAATTTGGCGTAGCTATCTCATCCAATAGGAGGTATGTGCAAACAGTGAAACCATCACAAGACTTTATGTATAACTGCTGGGGCACAGTCATGATCGAGGTATAGTTTCACCGGAGACAGGGGAAGATGTATATTAACTTTTTCATCAGTTCCATTGCTGGAATTGTGGTTGTGGTGCTAGCGGCTTTTGGCTTATTGCAATGGTTGCACATCCCTGCTGGTAACTTTCTTGACTGGGTGATTGGTGGTGCTAGTTTTTGGTGGCTGTTGGTAATTGTTACCGTACCGTGGAATGTGCATTTTCAAGCCAAAGAAGTCTTAGCAGAAGCAGCACAATCAACTGAGAGAGGAATTCCAGTCGATGAGAAGCAGGTGAAGTATGTCACACTTTTGGCAAAGCGATCGCTCTGGGTTGCCATTGCTTTACACTTATTCTCAGCCGTTGGTCTTTATACTCTTGCTGTCACTGGTATTAGTACGGTGGGATATATAAGTTCTGGTGCAGCTTTATTATTAACAATTCTGCGTCCAGCGATTCGAGCGTATGAGTATTTATACGCGCGGTTAGCGATGATTCGCCAAGAATGGAAGTATCCCCGCGAAGATATTTTTGAATTGCGCGATCGCTTCTCTATATTGGAACAAAAAATCCAGTCATTGGAAGATCAACTCAACCCCGAACAACCCTATTCTTTAGCCGCGACTCAACAACGCTTTGCTGAAGAGACTCGTAGAGATTTAGCCCGCATTGCGGCTAACGTAGAAGAATTACGGGCGACAAATCAAACAGAACATGAGCGTTTGGCGAGAGAAGCCAGAAATGCGATCGCGCAACTTTCCACCGACGGACAATTTCTCGATCATGTCCGCGAAATTATTCGATTTTTTAAGACAGCTTAATTATTGCTTTAAGAGGTTGTTTGAAAAGTGTTTCGCTGTGACTTTAGGCACTTGATGAAAAGTCTAGATCACAAAGATGCGATAAATCATCACAAAGACGCGATAAATCGCCGTCTCTTGTCTTAACCGAACAGTTATGAAGTACATTTTTCAACCTCACTCCGTGTTTGCGTCAGGAAACATCGGGTGAGGTTACAACTGTATATGTTATAACTTTGTACGGTTGATGTTTGGTGAAGATTACATAACTTCAGGAGTACTCACAGTGAATCAGATACAACTAACTTTAACTATTAGTTACTTGTTAATGACATTCTATTTTTTAACTAATTGGTTAATATTTTCCCTACGTAATCCTGCTTCCACTCCCGAAGATAAATTTCTATCAGTTGTGATGTTTATGGTAACAACTATCTTCTGGCCTCTGATGATTCCGATATCTTGTTTAGAAATGATTCAAAAAAAGCGAATAGACTTTAGTAAAATAATTCCTGTTATTTTAGCAATATTTGTATTTAGTATTTCATATTATTTGACCGAATAATTCATAATTCCTCCTCAGAGGTTGTTTGAAAAGTGGTTAGCTGTGACTTTCAGCACTTATTGATCCCCCCTAGC